>JAFTEI010000189.1 GCA_017453965.1 Lachnospiraceae bacterium | reverse complement strand
TAATCGTAAATACGGTAAAAGACTGCTATGCGGCCCTCGGAATCATGCATGAGCTCTATAAGCCCATTCCGGGGCGCTTCAAGGACTATATCGCAATGCCGAAGCCCAACAGATATCAGTCGCTGCATTCGACGCTGATAGGACCGGGAGGACAGCCCTTTGAGATCCAGATAAGGACCTATGAGATGCACAAGATCGCCGAATACGGTATCGCGGCGCATTGGAAATATAAAGAGGTCTCGGACGGCAGGCATCCCGACGAGAGCGAGGAGGCGAAGCTCAGCTGGCTCAGGCAGATACTTGAGTGGCAGCGGGACATGTCGGACAACAAGGAGTATATGCAGCTCATAAAGAGCGACCTGGACCTGTTTTCGGATTCGGTCTACTGCTTTACGCCCACGGGTGACGTCAAAAACCTTCCCGCAGGCTCTACTCCTGTGGATTTCGCCTACATGATCCATTCCGCGGTCGGCAACAGGATGATAGGGGCCAGGGTCAACGGGAAGCTCGTCAATATCGACTATAAGATACAAAACGGCGACAGGATAGAGATCGTCACAAGCCAGAATTCCAACGGGCCCAGCCGGGATTGGCTCAACATAGTAAAATCCCCCCAGGCCAGGACCAAGATAAACCAGTGGTTCAAAAAGGAACTGAAGGAGGACAACATCCTCAAGGGGAAGGAGTCCTTTAACGAATATATACGCGCGCAGTCCATAGACCCCGCGGATATTATGAAGCCCGAGTATATGGAAGCGGCGATGAAGAAATACGGCTTAAAGGACTGGGACAGCGTCTATGCCGCAATCGGGCACGGCGCCCTGAAGGAGGGCCAGGTCGTAAACCGCATGGTGGAGGCCTTCGGCGCCGATCACAAGAAGAACGTGACCAATGAAGAGGTCATCGCCGAGATAGAGAACGAGGCCCAGCGCCACCATCATCGCTACAGGGGTTCAAATGGCGGGATAGTCGTCAAGGGAATTACCGACGTCGCGGTCAGGTTTTCCAAATGCTGCTCGCCGCTACCCGGAGACGAGATCATAGGCTTTGTGACCCGGGGCAGGGGGGTTTCGATACACAGGACGGACTGCATAAATATTATAAATATGTCCGAGAGCGAAAGGCACAGGCTCATTGAGGCGGAATGGCTGCAGACCGAAAAGGATGTGAACCCGAACACCTGCTATACAGCGGATATAAATATTTATGCAAATAACAGGAGCGGACTTCTGGTTGACATAACTAAAATATTCACGGAGTACAACATAGAAATAGCGGCCATTAATTCCAGGACGAACAAGCGGGGAGTGGCGACCATCTCCATGGCCTTTGGGATACATTCCACGGGGGACTTGGATTCACTTATAAACAAGCTTAAAAACGTGGACAGCGTTTTGGACATAGAACGGACATAGGATTTGGCGATCCGGAGCAGCTACAACAGGGTTTTATTTATTACGGAGGCAAAAATTGATCGATCTGAAAAGGATAGTCCTCGGGCCCATCGAGACGAATGTGTACATCATAACCAATACGGAAACGAGGGAGTCTATCCTCGTGGACCCCGCGGAGAGGGGAAAGCTTCTCTATGAAAATATAGAGAATAACGGGAATAAGTGCGTGGCGGTCTTTTTGACCCACGGACATTTTGACCATATAACCGGCCTAAAGAGCTTTAATGAGCTGGCCCACGTTCCGGTGTATGCGGCAAGGGAGGAGGGCGAGGTCCTGAAGGACGCGCGGCTCAACTGCTCGGACGAGGGCTTCGGAACAGGGGCTCCCATGTCGATAGACGTAGACCACCTCCTCGAGGACGGAGATGAGATAGACGTGGCGGGAATGCACTGGAAGATGATACTGACACCGGGACATACAAAGGGAAGCTGCTGCTATTATCTGGAGAGCGAGAAGATACTTTTAAGCGGCGACACTATATTTGAAGGTTCGGTCGGCAGGACCGATCTGCCTACGGGCTCCATGAGGGAGCTGCTGACCTCTATTAATACGAAGATAAAGGGGCTGCCGGACGACGTTGAGATCTATCCCGGACACGGCGGCTTTACGACAATAAGGGATGAAAAGCAGTATAACATGTATTTCAGCTGGCATGGAACGAATTTGCCGCCGGACGACATCTGAGAGCCCTCGAAGGCTAACTAACATTATGAGGCTCTCTGGCTTTTTGCATAAATGCAAAAAGTCACCACGTTATATTACTTTTGTAGGATTGCGAGAGCGAAGCGGAGCAATCCGTATTATAAATAAGATTAAATAAAGGACACAAGCAATGTCAATGAAGAAAAAGCCCGTTACGGGCATGAAGGACATTCTCCCCAGGGAGATGGAGATAAGAAACTACGTTTTGGAAAAGGTGAGGGAGGTCTATTCCCTCTTTGGCTTTACCCAGATCGAGGCCCCGGTGGTCGAGCATATCGAAAACCTGAGCTCAGACCAGGGCGGAGAGAACGAAAAGCTCATATTCAGAATCTTGAAGCGGGGAGAGAAGCTTAAGCTCGACGAGGCCAGGGGCGAAGCTGACCTGACGGATTCAGGCCTGCGCTACGATCTGACGGTGCCCCTTTCGAGATTTTACGCGAATAATTCAGGAGAGCTGCCCCAGCCCTTTATGGCGCTGCACACCGGCCCGGTCTTTCGTGCCGACCGTCCGCAGAGGGGGCGCTTCAGGCAGTTCGTACAGTGCGACATAGACATCCTTGGAGAGGAGAGCAACCTGGCGGAGATAGAGCTGATACTCGCTACCACCTCCCTCTTAAAGGAGCTGGATTTCAGGGACTTCACGGTGCGCATTTCCGACAGGCGGCTTTTGACAGCCATCGCCTCCTACAGCGGCTTTGAAAAGGACAAATATTCCGAGGCCTTTATAATCCTCGACAAGCTCGATAAGATAGGCGCCGACGGAGTCAGGGAGGAGCTTGGAAAGGCCGGCTTTTCAGAGGAGTCCGTCGAAAGGTGCATGGGCCTTTTTAAGGAAGGGGACGGAAGCCTTAAGGGTCTTGAGGCCATGGCCGGTACTCTGGGAGAGCATTTAGATCCCGGGGTGCTCACCTCCTTAAGCACTATAATAAATGCCGTGGAAGCTGCCGGAAACGGGGGCTTTGACATAAAATTTGACCCCATCCTCGTGCGGGGGATGTCCTATTATACGGGGACTATTTTTGAGATAGCCATAGCGGAATTCGGCTCCTCGATCGCCGGAGGCGGAAGGTACGACGAGATGATAGGGAAGTTTTCCGGAGCGCCCACTCCGGCCTGCGGCTTTTCCATAGGCTTTGAGAGGATAATCACCATGCTTCTGGAGAGGGATTTCAAGGTGCCGTCCAAGGGCGGAAAGCTGGCCTTCCTGCTGGATAAGAATTTAAGCCCGGAGCAGCTGGGCGAGGCGGTCAAGGAGGCTATGGCGCTCAGGCGTGAGGGAAATCAGGTACTGCTGGCGAAGATGAAGAAGAATAAGAAGTTCCAGAAGGATTCCCTCGAGGCACAGGGCTATAGCGAGATAAGGGACTTCTACGCCGATAGCTATATGAAGTAATAAATAATGAACGGAGTAGCTATGAGCTATAAGCCGGATATTACCGGGGATAAAACCATATTTAATATAGGAGATAATGAGAAAATGTTTCAATCCAGAACCCATAACTGCAACGAATTAAGGCTCGAGGATGCCGGCAGGGAGGTGACTCTCTGCGGCTGGTTTGAAAATATAAGAAAGGTGAGCAAGACCCTGGGCTTTCTTATCCTGAGGGATTTCTACGGGACGACCCAGGTCGTCATCGAGACAGGGGAGATGATGGAGATCATCGACGGCCTCAATACCGAGACCACGATACAGGTCACGGGAACGGTCCGGGAGCGCTCCAGCAAGAACCCCGACCTGCCCACGGGCGAGATAGAGGTCGTGCCCAGCCAGATACAGGTCCTCGGAAAGTGCATATATAACGAGCTTCCGTTTGAGATAAACCGCTCAAAGGAGGCGGACGAAAATACGAGACTCAAGTACAGGTATCTGGACCTGAGAAATCCCGCTGTCAAGGAGAGGATAGTTTTAAGGAGCCGGATAATCTCCGACCTGCGCCGGGCAATGGAGGCGGAGGGCTTTATGGAGATCACGACTCCGATACTTACCAGCTCTTCTCCCGAGGGAGCGAGGGACTATCTCGTGCCCTCGAGGCTCCATGCGGGCGAGTTCTATGCCCTGCCCCAGGCTCCCCAGCAGTTTAAGCAGATATTAATGACCGCCGGCTTTGACAGGTATTTCCAGATAGCTCCCTGCTTCAGGGACGAGGACGCCCGCGCGGACAGGTCCCCCGGAGAATTTTACCAGCTGGATATGGAGATGGCCTTTGCGACACAGGAGGACGTCTTCGAGGTGCTCGAGAGGGTACTGCCCGATATCTTTGCCAGATACGGGGTCTATAAAAGCGCCTCCAGCGCTCCATTTAAGAGGATAAAGTACCTCGATGCCCTGGAAAGGTACGGAACGGATAAGCCGGACCTAAGGATCGACCTGGTGGCAGAGGACGTGACGGAGGTAGTCGCCGGCTGCGGTTTCGACCCCTTTGCAGAGGGCAATGTGATAAAGGCCGTCAGGGTGTCGGGCTTTAACGTCTCCCGCAAGGTAGTGGACAAGATGATAGCCGACGTGGAGGTCGTAAGCGGACTTAAGGCCTACTGGTTCAAGGTGGGCGAGGATATGAGCTTTACAGGCGGGGTATCCAAGTTCCTTGCGGACAAGCATGACGAGCTGGTTTCAAGGCTCGGTTTAAAGAGCGGAGATTTTGTAGGTCTTACTGCGGGCGACTTAAGGAGCGCCCAGAAATGCGCCGGGGTACTCATCAAGACGGTAGCGCCCCTGGCGGAGGGACATTTTAATAAAGATACTTACGAATTCTGCTGGATAGTGGACTTCCCGATGTACGAGATCGGAGAGGAATCCGGGGAGCTGGAATTCTGCCACAATCCCTTCTCGATGCCCCAGGGAGGAATGGAGGCCCTTAAAAATAAGGAGCCCCTTGAGATACTGGCCTACCAGTACGACCTGGTCTGCAACGGAGTGGAGCTCTCCAGCGGTGCGGTTCGAAACCACGACCCGGAGATAATGGTGGAGGCCTTTAAGAAGGTGGGCCTCGGGGAAGAGGATGTAAAGGCCAAGTTCCCGGCCATGTACAACGCCTTCTGCTACGGAGCGCCGCCCCATGCGGGCATAGCTCCCGGAGTGGACAGGATGGTGATGCTCATAGCCGGTGAAGCCTCCATAAGGGAGATAATCCCCTTCCCGATGAATAAAAATGCACAGGACCTCATGATGGGAGCCCCTTCGAGGGTGGAGAAGAAGCAGCTTGACGACGTCCACATCGCTATCGTAGAGGAGCCGGAGGAGGCTTAAGATATGGCGGCAAAGGCGGCGAAGGAGGAGGCAAAGCTCCCCGAGGGGATAACCATTATCCCGCCGGACAGGGAGAAGGTGACCTACGACAGCGTGCTAAACATCAACTTCTATAAGAAGGGAGCGCCCTTTCTGGGCTCCATAAGGGGAATGCGTTACAGGCTCATAAAGGATGAGATCAGGGGCGTACCCGAGGGCGAGGAGGAGGAGAAGGTCCTTAAGACCAGATTTAAGCTGTCGGTCTGGGAGGAGCCATTATCCTACGAGGATACGGAGGCGGCCGGCATAAGCGACTACTATTTTGATTTTGACGAGGACGGCAGGAAGCAGGCCGTCGATAAGATAAACGAAGCATATCAAAGCGAGATCCTTCACTGGCACGATGCGGAGGAGAACGGCATTAAGAGGCTCCTTAAAAGGAGAAAATAAGGATCGCCGCCGATGAGATGGCGGCAGGCAGGCAAGCCGCTGAAGCGGCTCACAAATGCAGAGAGGAGAATTATGAAAACAAGAGTTACAGAGGCGCTGGGTATCGAATACCCCATATTTCAGGGGGGAATGGCCTGGATCGGTGAGTACCATCTGGCAGCAGCAGTTTCCAAGGCAGGGGGCCTTGGCATAATCGGAGCGGCTTCTGCGCCGCCGGAGGTAGTGCTGGAGCAGATAAGGGAGGTCAAGAAGATCACCGACAAGCCCTTTGGGGTGAATGTCATGCTCTTAAACCCCAATGCGCCCGAGGTGGCAAAGATCATTATCGAGGAGGGGGTAAAGGTGGTCACCACCGGAGCCGGAAATCCCTCCAAATTCATACCTGCCTGGAAGGAGGCAGGGGTAAAGGTAATTCCCGTGGTGGCGAGCGTCGCCATGGCGGTAATGCTGGAGCGCCTCGGAGTTGATGCGATAATCGCAGAGGGAATGGAGTCCGGCGGGCACGTCGGCTCTACGACCACGATGTCCCTCCTGCCCCAGGTGGTGGACGCGGTAAAGGTCCCGGTAGTCGGAGCGGGCGGAATCGCCGACGGACGAGGGATGGCGGCGGCCTTCATGCTGGGGGCTGAGGCGGTGCAGATGGGTACACGTTTCGTGGCTTCCGAGGAGGCTATAGCCCATGAGGCCTATAAGCAAAAGATCGTCAAGGCCAGCGATATAGATTCGGTGGTCACCGGAAATACCACGGGTCATCCGATAAGGACACTCAGAAACAAGATGACCAAGAAATATCTGCAGCTGGAGAGCGAGGGAGCTTCCTTCGAGGAGCTCGAGCAGCTTACGCTGGGCGGCTTAAGAAGCGCAGTTATGGATGGGGACGTTATGAACGGCTCCGTTATGGCGGGGCAGATCTCCGGTATGATAAAGGATGTGAAGAGCTGCGCGGATATCTTAAAGGATGTAAACGATGAGGCAGAGAAGTTGTTAAACGGCGGCTGGAAGAAATAAGCGAGAAAAGAGGAGCGATAATGAGCAAGCTGGCATTTGTTTTTCCCGGACAGGGTTCACAGTATATAGGGATGGGAAAGGATTTTTACGAAAATGTTCCCGAGTCGAAGGCGGCCTTTGAGGCGGCGAGCGAGGCCTCGGGGGTGGATATACCGAAGCTGGTCTTTGAGGAAAATAAGGATATAAATAAGACTGAATTTACGCAGATAGCTGTCATGACCACGGAGATAGCTCTGCTCGAGGCGGTGAAGGCCGAAGGGATAGAGGCGCAGTTTACCGCGGGACATTCCCTCGGAGAATATTCGGCGATAACGGCCGCGGGAGCCATCGCCATGAAGGATGCCTTCAGACTCGTGCGTTTAAGAGGGCTCGCGATGCAGGAGGCATATCCTACCGGGGGAGCCATGAGTGCCGTTCTCGGCGGGACCCTCGAGGACATCGAGGCGGCCTGCAGGGAGGCTGGGGGAATAGTTTCGGTCGCAAACTACAACTGCCTGGGCCAGATAGTCATAACCGGGGAAGAGAAGGCAGTGGCAGCCGCGGGAGAGATCCTGGCCGGTAAGGGTGTTAAAAAAGTTGTGCCGCTTAAGGTCAGCGGGCCCTTCCACAGCGAGCTCATGAAGGGAGCGGCGGAGAAGCTTAAGGAGGCCCTCGGGGGAGTGGAGGTAAGCGCTCCCAGGATTCCCTATATCGCCAACTTTAACGCTTCGCCTGTGACGAAGGCTGAGGATATCAAGCCTCTTTTGATACAGCAGCTAACCGGCTCGGTGCGCTGGACAGAGACAATAGAGTATCTTAAGAAAGAAGGGGTGGACACCTTTGTGGAGATCGGCCCCGGAAAGACCCTGGCGGGCTTCAACAAGCGCATAGACAGGGAGCTCAAGACGGTAAATATAGAAAAGTACGAGGACTTTAAGGAGAAGATCGGGGCTTTGAGGGCCTGATTTTACAGAAAGTCAGGTCGGATCGGATGCTTTGGCAGCGGACCAGATCTCATTGGGGTAAAACCGCTGCAACAATGGAGGATATTATGGAAAAAAGAGTGGCTTTAGTTACAGGAGCAGGCCGGGGTATAGGCCGGGAGGTCGCCATTGAGCTGGCGAAGGAAGGTTATTACGTGATCGTAAACTATGCTCATTCGGACACGGCTGCGAAAGAATGCGTAGAGCAGATAAAGCAGGACGGCGGAGAGGCCGAATGCGTGAAATTCGATGTGGCGGATTTTAAGGAAGTCGAGGAGTGCGCCGGGGAGATCATAAAGCGGCTCGGGCATGTGGATATCCTCGTCAACAATGCGGGCATAACCCGGGACAATCTCCTTATCGGCATGAAGGAGGAGGAGTTTGACGCGGTCATCAATACCAATCTCAAGGGCACCTTTAACACGATGAGGCATTTCGCCAAGTTCATGCTTAAAGCCAAGTGGGGCAGGATCATCAATATTGCCTCGATCTCGGGAGTCATGGGAAATCCGGGACAGGCAAATTATTCAGCCTCCAAGGCGGGAGTCATAGGGCTTACCCGCTCGGTGGCAAAGGAGCTGGCGAGAAAGGGCATCACGGTAAACGCGGTGGCTCCGGGATATGTGGAGACGGAGATGACGGAGGCATTGAGCGATAAGGCCAGAGAGGGTATAATGGCACAGATACCCGCCGGGAGGGGCGGAAATGTGTCGGATATCGCCAACGCAGTGGTATTTCTCGCCTCGGAGAAGTCGTCATATATTACTGGACAGGTGATAGAAGTTAACGGAGGCATGCATTAAACGCGCCGTATGTTTGCTAACATTACGAGCGTTTAACGCTCTTTGCTGCGCTAAGGAGCTGGCAATTAATTAACTGATTAAATTGCGTAGGATGCTTTTCCGACAGCAAGAAAGAAAACGTAGCCGTAGCGGGCTACGGCGAGGCTTTCTGACGTAGCTGTAGGGAAAGCAGGCAAGCAAGTTGATCAGATTAATTATTGACAGATCCTAAGAGTCACCATGTATTATAAGGTCTTTTTAAGCATATCGTGCTTTTTATTATAGGAGGAGTAGATTATGAAACGAGTTGTTGTTACGGGCATGGGAGCCATCACTCCCATAGGCTTGAGCGTCGCAGAATTCTGGGACTCTGTAAAGGCCGGCAGACACGGTTTTGCGCCCATAACCAGATTTGACACTGCGGAATTTAAGTGCAAGAACGCGGCGGAGGTAAAGGGCTTCGACCCCAAAAACTATATGGACGCCAAGTCGGCGCGCCGTATGGCTCCCTTCTGCCAGATCGCGGTGGCGGCGGCCAAGGAGGCCCTCGAGGATTCCGGGATCGATATGGAGAAGGAGGACCCCTTCAACGTCGGGACCAGCATAGGAAGCGGCATCGGCTCTATGGGGCTTTTGGAGAGTGAGGCTGCACACTACGCGGCCAAGGGACCCAGGGCGGTGAACCCCCTCTTTATCCCTATGATGATCTCCAATATGGCAGCGGGAAACGTAGCCATAGCATACGGCTTCAGGGGAAAGAGCATAAATGTGGTCACAGCCTGCGCAACGGGAACCAACAGCATAGGTGAGGGCTTCCGCTCGATACAGGCGGGGGACTGCGAGGTCATGTTCGCCGGAGGTACGGAGCACTCGGTAACGCCCCTGTCACTGGCGGGCTTTGCCCAGCTTACGGCGGTCTCCAATGAGGAGGACCCCGACAGGTGTTCGCTGCCCTTCGACAAGGACCGCAGCGGCTTCATCATGGGCGAGGGCGCGGGCATAGTTGTCCTCGAGGAGCTGGAGCACGCGAAAAAGAGGGGCGCTAAGATCTACGCCGAGGTAGTGGGCTACGGCGGCTCTTCCGACGCCTACCATATCACTTCTCCGATCGACGACGGCTCGGGCGCTGCCAGGGCCATGGAGAACGCCATAAAGGAGGCGGGTGTGGACAAGACCGAGATAATGTACATAAATGCTCACGGAACCGGCACCCACCACAACGACCTCTTCGAGACGAGGGCTATTAAGAATCTCTTCGGAGACCATGCCTATAAGATGAAGATAAATTCCACCAAGTCCATGGTGGGACACCTCCTCGGAGGAGCCGGAGCGGTGGAATTCATAACCTGCGTAAAGGAAATAAACGAGGGCTACCTCCATCAGACCCTCGGTTACAAGACTCCCGATGAGGAGATGGATCTGGATTACTGTAAGGAGCCCTGCAGCATGGAGGTGAAGTATGCGCTTTCAAATTCGCTGGGCTTCGGAGGACACAACGCCAGCCTGCTGGTCAAAAAGTACGAGGACTGATATTTATCCAAGGGATTTACGGAAGGAAGATATAAGATGTCGATAATGACTGCCAAGGAGATAATGGAAATAATCCCTCACCGCCAGCCCTTCATGCTCGTGGATACCATAGAGGAGCTGGAGGTCGGCAAGAGGGCTGTAGGTAGAAAATGCGTAAGCTACAACGAGCCTTTTTTTGCAGGACATTTTCCGGGAGAGCCGGTCATGCCGGGAGTGCTTATAATCGAGGCACTGGCCCAGACGGGAGCCGTGGCTATCTTAAGCTCACCCGATTTTAAGGGGCGCACGGCCTATTTTGCTGCGATAAACAAGGCTAAGTTCAAAAATAAAGTAATACCCGGCGATGTGCTTACACTGGAAACTGAGATTGTGACCTTAAAGGGTCCTATAGGTATAGGAAATGCCAGGGCTTTTGTGGGAGAAAAGCTTGTGGCTCAGGCAGAGCTGACCTTTGCGATAGGCAAGGGAGAGGAGTGAGAAAAAATATGAAATTTACCGATCTTTTTTTCAGAAGTGATACCAACAAGGAGGCACCGGACTACATAGTCTGTCCTTCCTGCGGAAGGAGGGCGGAGAGGCCCGATGTTGTTGCGAACAGCTATATCTGTACGTTCTGCGGCTATTATTACAGGGTGCGTACAAAGAACAGGATAAAGATGGTGGCGGACCCTGGTACCTTTACTCCCTGGTTTGAGGAAAATTCCACGGCCAATCCCCTGGATTTCGAGGGCTATGAGGAGAAGCTGGAGCGAGCCCGTGAAAAGACCGGCCTTACAGAGGCGGTCAGCGTCGGTGAATGCAAGATATTCGGAGAGAGGGTAGTTCTGGGTGTCTGCGACGCGCGTTTTATGATGAGCTCCATGGGCCATGTGGTCGGAGAGAGGATCGCGGGAGCCTTTGAGAGGGCTACGCAGGAGAAGCTTCCGGTAGTGATCTTCGTCTGCTCCGGCGGCGCCCGTATGCAGGAGGGCATCATCTCCCTCATGCAGATGGAAAAGACGGCGGCTGCCGTAAAGAAGCATTCGGACGCGGGGCTTTTATACATCCCCGTTTTGACCGACCCCACGACCGGAGGAGTTACGGCCAGCTTTGCCATGCTCGGAGATATTATCCTGGCGGAGCCCGGAGCGCTCATAGGCTTTGCCGGCCCCAGGGTCATTGAACAGACCATAGGACAGAGGCTCCCCGACGGCTTCCAGAAGGCGGAGTTTTTGAGAAAGCACGGCTTTGTGGACGCCATAGTTGAAAGGGAGGAGCTGAAGAACACCTTATACCAGCTCATCAAGCTCAACAAGAGCGCTGATTTCAACGCAACGGGCGAGGATGGCATGACGGACTTTTCCATGGTGGCAAGCGACAGTGAGAATGAGCCGCTGACTGCCTGGGAGAAGGTGCACGCGGTCCGTTCCCTGGACAGGCCCTCGGTGCTTGCGTATATTTCGGAAATTTTCGATGAATTTATAGAGCTTCACGGAGACAGGTATTTCAACGACGACAGATGTATCGTCGGCGGCCTTGCCTATCTCAACGGAAAGCCGGTCACGGTCATAGGGGTCGAGAAGGGACACGATATGGCCGAATGCAAGAAGCGCAACTTCGGAATGCCTTCTCCCGAGGGCTACAGAAAGGCGCTCAGGCTTATGAAGCAGGCGGAGAAGTTCAACCGTCCCGTCATAACCTTTGTAAATACGCCCGGAGCCTTCCCCGGAATTGAGGCGGAGGAGAACGGACAGGGTGAGGCCATCGCGAGAAACCTTTACGAAATGTCCTCCTTAAAGGTACCCGTACTGGCGCTTATGATAGGAGAGGGCGGAAGCGGAGGAGCTCTTGCCCTGGCTGTGGGCAACGAGGTGTGGATGATGGAGAACGCCACCTATTCGATACTTTCGCCGGAGGGCTTCGCCTCCATTTTATGGAAGGATTCGTCCAGGGCCGAGGAGGCGGCGGGAGTTATGTGTATTACCGCGCAGGACCTCCACCGCTTAAGGGTCATAGAGAAGATAATCCCCGAGTACGGCGGAGCAGCGGAGGAGACCTTGTCCAGAATAGGGCAGTTCCTGAAGAAGAACATAGAGGGCTTTATCAGAAAATATTCGGCAATGTCAGCCGTAGAACTGGCGGAGCAAAGATATAACAGATTTAGAAAGTTTTAAGCAAATAGTCAAAACAGCCCTAAGCACTTGCTGCCGAGGGCGTTAACAGGAGAGATCATGATAACTAAAATTTTATCAACAGGACATGCTCTGCCCGCAAAAGTAGTGACTAATGACGACCTGTCCAAAATAATGGATACCTCAGACGAATGGATCAGACAGAGAACGGGTATAGTGACGAGACATATCTGCGTCGAGGAGACCACCTCCTCCCTTTCCATCGCCGCGGCAAAGGACGCGCTTGAAAAGGGAGGCATAGACGGCCGCGAGATAGACCTTATAATCGTTTCCACGGTCTCGCCGGATTACTGCTATCCCAATACGGCCTGCCAGATCATGAAGGCCATAGGCGCCGTGAACGCCCGCTGCATAGAGGTGAACATCGGCTGTGCAGGCTGCATCTATTCTATGGATATGGCGGACTCCTATATAAGGACGGGAAAGGTGAAGAAGGCGCTGATCATCGGCGCTGAGGCCCTCTCCAAGATGATGGACTGGACGGACAGGCGGACGTCGGTGCTCTTCGGAGACGGGGCGGGAGCCTTTGTACTCGGCGCTTCGGAGGACGAGGAGCACGGGGTACTGGGTATTACGGCCAACTCGGACGGAAATATGTGCGAGGCCATAACCGCGGGCGGCAGGCCCCTCGACAATCCCTGGACACATATCGACCCTCCGGCCAGCCACTATACCTATATGGACGGACAGGCGGTGTTCAAATTCGCCTGCAGGAAGGTACCGGAGAGCATAAACGAGATCTTAAAGCCCCTCGGGGTCAGCGTGGATGAGATAGACAAGTTTTTCCTGCACCAGGCCAACTACAGGATACTGGAGGCTGTGGCGAAGTTCATGCACCAGCCCATGGAGAAATTCCCCAGCAATATGAGCGAGGTCGGGAATATTTCCGCGGCCAGCATTCCGACCCTCATGGACCAGTACAACGAAAAGGGGCTCTTAAAGCCCGGTGAGAAATACATCTTATGCGGCTTTGGCGCGGGCCTGACCTATGCCACCGCATACGTGAGATGGTGAGAGCCATATGTTGTGGCCGGACAGGAGAAAATTACCATATCCGGCAGTTGAAATACGAACAGATGTTCGATATAATTGGAGGCGAAGGTAGTGTCAGACAAGAGAGTAACGGTCATCGTCCTGGACAGCTTAGGAGTAGGTGAAATGCCCGACAGCCCCGATTTCGGGGACGTGGGGGTAAATACCTTAAGAAGCTGCATGAAAAGTGAATTTCTCGATATTCCCAATATGCGCGCAATGGGGCTTTTCAATATCGATGATATCGGCTGCGGCGAGGGCGTGGAGAGCCCTACGGCGGTCTACGGCAAGTGCCTTGAGAGCTCGAAGGGTAAGGACACGACGATAGGACACTGGGAGATAGCCGGGGTGATAACTCCGAAGCCTCTGCCCACCTTCCCCAACGGCTTTCCGGACGAGATCCTGGAGCCCTTTTCGGAAAAGACGGGGAGGGATATACTCTGCAACCTGCCCTATTCCGGAACAGAGGTCATAAAGGACTTCGGCTATGAGCACGTGAGGACCGGTGACCTCATAGTCTATACCTCCGCGGACAGTGTCTTCCAGATAGCCGCCCACGAGGACGTGGTGCCGGTGGACGAGCTCTACAGGTACTGCCGCATAGCCCGGCGTCTCCTTAAAGGTAAATACGGGGTAGGCAGGGTCATAGCCAGGCCCTTTACCGGCGAAAAGGGGAACTATGTCAGGACCAGCAACAGGCACGACTTTTCCCTGGAGCCTCCGTCGGATACAATGCTGGACGTCCTTAAAAGCAACGGTCTGGATACAATAGGAGTGGGGAAGATACACGACATTTTCGCGGGGCGCGGCCTGACGGATTTTGTCTATTCCTCCAGCAATGAGGACGGCATAGAGAAGACCATAGGCTACCTCAAAAAGGATTTTAACGGCCTGCTCTTCGTGAATTTAGTGGACTACGATATGCTCTACGG
>JAFTEI010000188.1 GCA_017453965.1 Lachnospiraceae bacterium | reverse complement strand
CCTGCGATTAGGCTTGGGCGAGCACCTGTCTGAGCGCAGTTTCGAAGACCTTTAGGTCGCGCGAAACAAGCGAGTTGCGCAGAACAAGCCGTGTTTATGAGCAGGTGCTATGAGCCTAGAACTGGCTGAGCCTTTTATATTTTGTACTAATTGCGACAGCCCCGTCTCTTCATGCAAACTACTCTATAATAGTGATCCTACACTGGCCGTAAGGATCCCCATACTCTTCTCCTATGCTTCCGCCCAGCTTATCAACAATATAGTCTATCAGGAACTGATTATCCACTCCCGCCCTTTCCACCAGCACATTCGCTCCGTCAAAGGCAACCTGTCCATCACCATGATCCTAGCCGATACTGCTCATCTTAGTACCCACTGCGGAGCGGGGAACCTCCTTACCCGCCTTGTTTTTCATCACGATCTGATCAGTATCATGGCTATGCCCGTCCAGGAATACATCTATCCCCTCCGTATGCGAAATAATATCGGCATATGTATAGGGTCTTTCACTCTCATTCATACCCATATGGCCAATAGCATAGACGTAATCTGCACCCTCGGCTCTTACAGCATCCAATGCCTCCTCCTACGCCTCTTTTCCATCTGTCCCGGTGTCTGCCAAAGCGCGCTCTTCCCCCGCGGCCGCAGCATCCCCCGAAACGGCCTCCGCCCCGGCGTTCCCGTTAATACTTATGGATATCGAACCCATATCTGTACAGCCTGAAAGCAGCAATGCAATAACCATACTGATAGCCAAAAAAACTCTGCCCTTCTTCATTTTCGCAATTCTCCTTCGTCTTTTATAATATGAGATACCTTGCATCAAGCGTTCCTCCGTCAGCAATAATATTCACGACTTCAAACAACTTGTCCAGATTCTTGTTCTGTTTCTTCGCCAGTTTCAAATCCTTCTTAAACTGGTTTGTAAACTTTACCAAATACTTCATACTTCCAGCGCAGCCTTAAGGTCGTCCATATTGGTATAGCCCTTCACGCTGCTGTCAGAAGCGATACGCCTCCCTTCTTCGATTGAAGCGGCGGTTGTTTCATTCGGAACATCCAGCTTAAGTGCAAAAGGAATCCCGTTTTCTCTGATCGTTGTTCTGAGGAACATATTGATAGCCGTGGTCATGTTCAGCCCCAGCTCGGAAAAAATCCTGTCGGCCTGGTCTTTTATTTCCTTATCGGTTCTGATATTTAGATTCGTAGTAGCCATGATATACACCTCCATCCCTGTCTAAATTATGTGAATTTATTCGTCTGTTGTCAACATGTTGTCATTATATTTTGCACAAGCACAAAAACCAGTTTCCAACAAGCCTACAGCATCTTTGCTAAAAAGTTACCCCTTGACAACGCTTACAAAAAGGGCTACGATTGCGCCGCTATGAATAATAATGAGATTTCGACTAAAAATAAATCAACGTCCAGGAGCATGACGGAGGGGAATCCCTTACGGCTCATCCTGCAGTTTGCGTTTCCTCTGCTGCTGGGGAATTTGTTCCAGCAGACCTACAACATCGTAGATGCGGCCATCGTCGGACAGTTCCTCGGGCCGAATGCCCTCGCCGGCGTCGGGGCCTCGAGCAGTGTGCAGTTCCTGATCCTGGGCTTCTGCATCGGCGTCTGCGCCGGCTTTGCTATACCCATCGCCCAGCGCTTCGGTGCGGGAGATATGAAGTCGCTTAAAAAATACGTCTTTCACAGTGTCTTTCTGACAGGTATTTTTGCCGTGGTCCTGACCATCGTCTGCTGTATTTTATGCAATAATATACTGCGGCTCCTGAGGACCCCCGAAGATATTTACGCCAATGCGTATATCTACCTTCTGGTGATCTTTATCGGCATACCCTTTACCCTGCTCTACAACCTGACGGCGGGGATACTCCGCGCCGTGGGTGACAGCCGGACGCCGTTTATATTCCTCGCGGTCTCCACTGTGGCGAACATAGGCCTCGACATCTTTTGTATAACCGTCCTGCACTGGGGCTGCATGGGCGCCGCCATCGCGACTGTGGCCTCCCAGGCGGTCAGCGGTATCCTCTGTCTTATCTTTATAGTAAGGAAAATGAAATTCCTGCTGCCGACGAAGTACGACAAGCGCATCCAGGGAGGCTATATCTTCTCTCTCCTGGGAATGGGGCTTCCGATGGGAATGCAGTATTCCATAACCGCCATCGGCAGTATGGTTATGCAGTCTGCCAACAATGCCCTGGGGAGCGTCTATGTGTCGGGATTTACTGCGGGAATGAAGATAAAGCAGTTTACGATGTGTCCCTTCGATGCCCTGGCGACGGCGGTATCCACCTTCTGCGGCCAGAACTACGGGGCCGGGGATGTTCCCAGGATCAGAAAGGGTGTTTTCCTGGGGCTTGCCATTGCCGTGCTCTATGGAATATTTGCAGGTCTTATCCTGATCTTTTTCGGGCGGCCCATGTCCCTGCTCTTTGTGAGCGCCGACTCTTCGGCGGTGCTGGATGCCTCAGCTCAATACCTGCGTGCCATGGGCTTCTTCTACTGGTCCCTGGGGATACTTGGAGTGGCGCGTATGTGCACCCAGGGGCTCGGGTATTCCAACCTCACCATTGCCTCGGGCGCTATTGAGATGGTGGCGCGTATAATCATGAGTCTCTTTGTTGTGCCGGTCTATGGCTACACCGCCATCTGCTACACGGATCAGAGCGCCTGGTTCTCCGCCTGCCTCTACATCGTCCCGGTCTGCTTCCTGTGCATAAGACGGATTGAAAAGCAGCTTAAGAAAGCCTAAAAAGGGGGCTGTAGCTCTTGTACAAAATATAAAAGGCTCAGCCAGTTCTAGGCTCATAGCACCTGCTCATAAACTCGGCTTGTCCTGCGCAACGACGGGACACTGCCGCGCTCAGCGCGTCAAAACGTGTCCGAAAAACGTCCACTGGACGCTTTTCCACTTGTTTCGCGCGACCTAAAGGTCTTCGAAACTGCGCTCAGACAGGTGCTCGCCCAAGAAACGGGACACTGTCGCGCTCGGCGCGCCAAAACGTGTCCGAAAAACGTTCACCGAACGTTTTTCCTAATCGCAGGCACTATTCACCAAGAACTGCTGGCTAAATTTTTATATTTTGCACAAGAGCTACAGCCCCCCTACACTTACATCTATGTACTTTTTAGCCGAGACCGAACACGGATGTGAGTGGAGGCGGCGCGTCCGGACTTGTCTACGGTTTGGGGCGAGCTTAGAAGCTTTCGTCGAGCGCGAGCACGGATGAGCTGTGCGCTTCGCGTTGCGCGCCATAGCCTTTGTAAATCTACTTTTCTACCCTCTCTCCTTAACCAGCCGTATAATCTCTTCGCTTTCGAGCCCATCGAGGGCTTTTGCTATCTTTTTCATCCTGTCGGCATCATCTTTACTCAGGCCGTAATTCCCAATCTCATCCAACACCGACCTCACGCCGTCGTAGTCCAGAACCTCCGCCAGCTCGCCTATGGCCCCATAGGCCTCCTTAAGCGACGCCTCATCTATCTCCGGCTTGTCATCGGCCTCCTCACTTCCCGCCTCCTCAGGCACGAGGAAGCTCAGCGTCTCAATATAGTTTACATAACTATCGACCAGCTCCGGAGTCAGCCTCTCTATCTCTGCGATATTATTGCTATCCCCGCACTCCTCCAGATAGGCCGCCTTTTCCGAAAGCGCCCTCAGACCGATGAGACGCGCCGAGCTCTTGAGGGCGTGCACCTTTATCGTATAGTTCTTGTAATCCTTCTTTTCAAAGAAGTCCATTATCTCCTTCACCGACTCCTCGCCCAGCTGCACAAAGCTCTCCGCCGATTCCAGGAGGATGCTCTCCTTCATACAGTTTTTCAGCGCAAAGCCGTAGTCGAGGCCCTCGACCTCCCGCAGCTTAGATAGGTTTACATAACTATGATCGACATCAACACCCGCTTCAGTGCTACCCCCGGTTTCACTACCTAGGTTTACATAACTCGACCCGCTGTCAAAGCCACCCTCATAACCTCCCTCTCCAATCTTGCCAAATCTTTCATCCCCGGGCAAAACAATCTTCCCCTTCGGAATATACTCCATCAGCATCCTTTCGAGCTTCACGCTGTCTATGGGCTTGGAGAGATAGTCCGTAAAGCCCGCCGCGATAAAGGCCTCCCTGGCCCCGCTGGTGACCGTGGCCGTCAGCACTATTATCGGCGTGCTTTCGTTGATATAGTTATCCGTGTGCCTCATGGCATGGAGGGTCTGGGTCCCGTCCATCCCCGGCATCCTCTGATCCAGGAAGATCACGTCATAGGGCGTGCTCTCATAGAGCACAAGCGCCTCATCCCCGCTGTCCGCCGTATCTATCTGCACCTGCGTATTCTCCAGGAGCCCCTTAAACACCAGCAGATTCATCTTCGTATCGTCCACCACCAGGACCCTGGCCTCCGGGGCGTGGAAGCTCTCCTGATAGGCCGAGGTCTCCAGGGAGCGCTCATACATCTCGTTAAAGTTTCCTATGGGAGCCGGGTCCACGACTCTCTGCTCCACCTCGTAGGAAAATTCTGAGCCCTCGCCGTAGACGCTCTCTACCTTAAGCTCGCTCCCCATCATATGAAGGAGGTTCATGACGATATTCATGCCGAGCCCGGAGCCCTCGATGCTCCGGTTCCTGTCCTCCTCTATCCGCTCAAAGGGCTTGAAGAGCTTGTCCATATCCTCTTTTTTAATACCTATACCCGTATCCCTTACGGAAAAGGAGAGCATCACATTCCCGTTATCCAAGCTCCTGTGGCCTATCTTCATCGTGACCGAGCCCTCCTCGGTGTACTTGACGGCATTGGTCAGGATATTGGTGGCGCACTGCTTGAGCCTTATCTCATCCCCCAAAAGCAGATGGGGAGTCTCCGGGTCTATCTCCACCTTAAATTCCAGCTGCTTCTCGTCGGTACGCACCTTTATCATGTTCACAAGGTCGTTCACCACCGAGCCCAGCTCGTATTCCACCTCGATTATCTCCATCCTGCCGGATTCTATGCGCGAGACATCCAGCACGTCATTTATGAGCCCCAGGAGATTCCGTCCCGAATTCTGTATGCCTAAGGCGTTGGCCTTGGTCACCTCCTCCTTTGTGGAGCGGATGATCATCTCGTCCAGACCGAGGATCGCGTTAATAGGAGTGCGTATCTCGTGGGACATACTGGATAAAAATATGGACTTCGCCTCGCTCGCGGCATTGGCCTCTATAGCCATATCCTCCAGCTCCCGGGTCATGGCGTCCATAAAGGTCAGCAGCCGGTTTAAAAGCGGTATCTCCCTTTGCTTTATCTGTATCCTGCAGCTCTTTTCGTCGTTCATCAGGGCCCACTCCTCGGCGGGACCTTCCCTCATTCCCACCGCGACCAGGGCGGAGTTCAGCTCCCCTCCCCCCTCTGCGTCGCACAATATCTCTGAAAAGCCGAAGAGATTTATGAGCTGCGGGGCATACTGCCTGTAAAAATCCGACTCGACGTGCTCATCCTCTCCTAAGAGCATCATCCTGTTTCCGCAGGTCACGAGGATCATGGCCTCTGGATTAAAGCTTAAATAGCTGCGGCTGTCGTTTAGGATCTCGCTTAAAATGTCGTGGGGATTTCCGAAGGAGAGACGGAGCTCGTCCCCCTCGTGCACCGGCACGCTGAATTTCAGCTGCCCGTTGACCTCGCCCTTTAAGCCAATCCTTGCCAGGTTCCTCTTGCCCCGGCGCAGTATCAGCGGGAATTCGCAGATATTGAGGGCCGTTATCTGGTCCTCCTCCAGACCCAGATAGCCCTTGTAGATATTTGTGGCGTCCTGCCCGTCGATCTCGTCCACCAGGATATCCGAGGTGGTCTTTGTGACCGTGAATTTCCGTCCAATGGGCTTCCAGCCGAAGTTGTAAGTCGCCCGCAGCTGCAGGTCCCTGCCGTGGAAGATCACGGCGAAAAACACGTCGTCATAGACCCCGTCGTTGTCCGCCCCAAAGCCCATATATTCATCCGACCAAAAGCAGCCGTTGGCGGACTTTGTCCCGAAAAAGGGGTAACGCCGGCGCTCCTCGTCGAGCTCCTCAAAGGCTCTTTCAATATTAAAAAAGCCCATGGAGGCCACGAGGAAGACTCCCTTTACGTCCTCAATTCCTGAAAGCGCCGCCTTTAGCGCCCTGCCGGTCTCCTCAGCGT
>JAFTEI010000021.1 GCA_017453965.1 Lachnospiraceae bacterium | reverse complement strand
TTTACTTAATATTGAAATCTAATATGCTATAATTAAGAGCCTCACCGTTAAAGCGGTGGGGCTCTTGTCAGTGTTTTGAGGCTGAGTTACAGGACCGGCAGGCACCGGATCATAATATTTTGCGGAGGAAGCGGATGTTTATAGTAGCAGGGCTGGGTAATCCCGGTAACAAATATGACGGAAGCCGTCATAATATCGGTTTTTCGGTGATCGACGTGCTCAGCGCCAGGCTCAATGCCCCCTTGGATTTCGAAAAGCACAGGGCCTTTTGCGGGACTGCGGTATACGAGGGCACGAAGCTTATGCTGGCAAAGCCGCAGACCTTTATGAATTTAAGCGGGGAGAGCGTGGGGGAGCTGGTGCGCTTTTATAAAATAGATATCCCGACGCAGCTTCTTGTCATATCCGACGATGTGGATATGGATTTCGGGAGGATAAGGATAAGGAAGTCGGGCAGTGCCGGAGGGCATAACGGCCTGAAAAATATCATCGCCCATCTCGGGACCCAGGAATTTATGCGCCTAAAGATAGGGGTAGGGGCCAAACCACCTGCCTGGGACCTGGCGGATTGGGTGCTCGGGGCCTTTCCGAAGGAGGACGCCGAAAGGCTGAAGGAAATCCGGGAGGAGGCGGCTGACGCCGTATTAAGCATTATAAAGGACGGCCCTGACAGGGCGATGAACAAGTTTAATTAGATTCGTTGAATTCTTTTAACAGGATAAAATATAGACAGGATGGTTTTTGGATCGAGCATATGAAAGCATTTACCGAACCGGTCGTAGAAATTACAAGGGAGGCGGAAGGCCTTGCAAAACTGGGAATATCGGATATCACGGGTGTGTCTGAGGCAGCTCAGGCGCACCTTATGCATTCGGTGTTTGAAGATGTGAGCGTAAAGCTCATCGTGACCGTAGACGAAAAGGCGGCACAGGAGCTTCTGGCCGATATAAGGGTCTTTAACCGGGACGCGGTATATTTTCCCCCGAAGGACCTTATCTTTTATCAGTCGGATCTCAACGGAAATCTTTTGTCCGCACAGCGGCAGGAGTGCTTCCGTGCCATGCTGGGCTCTGAGAAGCTGACCATAGTTACGACCATAGACGCACTTATGGAGAAGCGCCCGGATATCGTCGTGCTGAGAAAAAATGTTGTCAACATAGACGCATCTTCCGAGATCGACACCCTGGAGCTTTCAAAAAAGCTGGGGGCGATCGGCTACAAAAAGACCGACGAGGTAACAGTATCGGGAGAATTTGCGGTAAGGGGCGGAATAATCGACGTCTTTCCAGTGACATACGAAAATCCGGTGAGGATAGAGCTCTTCGGCAATGATGTGGATTCTATAAAGTATTTTGACGCGGGGAGCCAGCGCTCCGGAGAGGCGCTGGAAAAGGTCAGCATCTTTCCCATGGAGGAATATCTGACGGCCCCCCTTCAGATAGAAAAGGGACTTAAAAAAATACGCGAAGAATTCGAGGAAAGATATGCCTCTTTAAGAAAGGACATGAAGACCGAGGAGAGCGCCCGCTTAAAGAGCGCGGTTAATGAGTTTCTGGAGGATGTGGAGACCTTTAAGGATAATTCGAGGCTTGGTTCCTATCTGGGCTATTTCTATGACGAGCTGTATTCCTTCCTGGATTTTTTTGCCCCTGAAAACACAGTGATCCTGCTTGCTGACCCCGCCAGACTTGTGGAGCGGGCTGTCAATGCGCAGGCCGAATTTGCTGACAGTATGCATTCCAGAGCCGAGGGGGGATATATTCTGCCCGGACAGACGGAGCTGCTCTTCTCCGCCGGAGACACCTTTAAAAAGCTGGAGGGCTTTAAGGCGCTGAGCTTTGCAGAGATACCCTTAAGCCAGACGCTCTATAAGCCCGTGGGCTCCATGAATATAGATGCGCGCCAGATCGGCTCCTATAACGGGAGCTTCGGGGCGCTTGAGACGGAGCTTAAGCGCTACAGGAAAAATGAATACGCGGTTATCATTCTGTCCGCGTCGCATACCAGGGCGCGGCGCCTGGCAGATGATTTGAATAACGACGGGATAACCTGCTTTTACACCGAAGACTATGACAGGGTCCCCAAGAGCCAGGAAATAATGATCGTCTATGGGAATAAGCTTAAGGGCTTTGAATATCCCACGCTCAAATTCGCGGTGATAAGCGAGACGGATATCTTCGGCGCAGTAAAGAGAAAGCGCCGCCGTGTCAGGGAATATACGGGAGAGAAGATTTCGAATTTTTCAGACTTAAATGTCGGGGACTTTGTAGTCCATGAGGACTACGGCATCGGAGTCTATACCGGTATAGAGCATATAGAGCTCGACGGGGTTACGAGGGACTATCTCGGCATAAGCTACCAGAATAATGCGCATATTTACGTCGGGGCCTCCAACCTCAACGCCCTGCAAAAATACGCCGCATCCGATACGGAAAGAAAGCCGAAGATAAATAAGATCGGAGGCAAGGAGTGGGGAAGGACAAGGCAGAGGGTAAGGCAGGCCGTACAGGGCATGGCCAGGGGGCTCGTGGAGCTCTATGCGCTGCGCTCCCACGCCGTGGGCTTCCATTTCGGGCCGGATACCGTATGGCAGAAGGAATTTGAAGAGCTCTTCCCCTTTGAGGAGACTGACGATCAGATTCACGCCATAGAAGCGGTCAAAAGCGATATGGAAAGTGACAAGATAATGGACAGGCTTATCTGCGGAGATGTGGGCTTCGGAAAGACAGAGGTTGCGATACGCGCCGCCTTCAAGGCCGTGCAGGACGGAAAGCAGGTGGCCGTGCTGGTGCCTACCACGATTCTAGCCAAGCAGCACTACAACACCTTCCACGACAGGATGAAAAATTACCCGGTGAGGGTGGACCTCTTGTGCCGTTTCCGCTCGGCCAAGGAGCAGAAGCAGACCATAGCCGACCTTAAAAAGGGACAGGTGGACATAGTCATAGGGACGCACCGGCTCCTGTCGAAGGACATAGGCTTCAAAGACCTGGGCCTCCTCGTAATAGATGAGGAGCAGCGCTTTGGAGTGGCGCATAAGGAAAAGATAAAGGAGCTCAGGAAGAATATAGACGTGCTCGCCCTTACAGCGACCCCGATTCCCCGGACCCTGCACATGAGCCTGGTGGGGATAAGGGATATGAGCGTCCTCGAGGAGGCTCCTCTGGACAGGCTTCCGATACAGACCTTTATAATGGAATACAGCATAGAGATCGTAAGAGAGGCGGTAAACAGGGAGATCGGCCGGGGCGGCCAGGTCTACTACGTATATAACAGGGTCAACGACATAACTGACGTGGTCGATACCTTAAGGGCGGCCATTCCCAAGGCCCGGATAGAATATGCTCACGGACAGATGCCGGAGAGGCAGCTTGAGGATATAATGAGCGACTTTATCGAGGGCAGCATCGACGTTTTGGTGTCTACGACCATTATAGAGACCGGCATGGACATTCCCAACGTAAATACGATGATAATCCACAATTCTGACCAGATGGGCCTTTCGCAGCTTTATCAGCTCCGCGGAAGGGTAGGAAGGTCGAATCGCACAGCCTATGCTTTTTTGATGTACAATCGCGACAAGCTTTTAAGAGAGACCGCAGAAAAGAGGCTGAATGCCATAAGGGAGTTCACCGACCTGGGCAGCGGGTTCAAAATTGCCATGAAGGACCTGGAGATAAGGGGTGCCGGCAACCTTCTCGGGGCGGAGCAGCACGGACATATAGACGCCGTCGGCTATGACCTGTACTGCAAGATGCTAAATACTGCGGTAAAGGAGGAGAAGGGTGAAAAGCCCGAGATCGAATTTACCACTACCATAGATATAAATACCGATGCCTATATTCCGAATTCCTATGTGGGCAGCGAAAACACGAAGCTGGATCTATATAAGAGGATAGCCGGCGTCGAAAATACCGCCGAGGCCGAAGATATGGAAGAGGAGCTCACCGACAGATTCGGCAAGCCCCCCGCATGTGTTCAAAATCTTATCCGGATAGCCCTGCTCAGGGGAAGGGCGCACGAGGTCTTTGTCGAGACCCTCAGCTCCAAGGGCAATGAAATAGTGTTCGCGATCTTTCCGAAGGCGGTCTTAAATCCGATGCACATAGGCGACGTGCTGGGAGAAATAGGGGAAAACCTGCGCTTTCAGGCCTCCGGCAAGCCCTCCTTCATATACAGCCTGCCATCCGAGTCTGAGGACCCCATAGAGGCTTCCCAACGCATTCTCGAATCCATGAAGCTGCTTCTGGAGGATTAGCCCTGGCTGTTTAGATTCAATCAGCCGTCTTTCTCTGACATCTGGTCCAGAAGCGATATCTTCATATTATATAGCTTCTGGGAGAGATCCACGTAGATGTTGTGAGGGTTGACCAGACGACGGGTCTCGTCCCAAAGCGTGTCCAGCTCCTTTGCGCAGTAATCGCGAATTTCCATGACCGTAGGAGAGGTATATACGCATTCTCCGTCTTTAAATACAGGCACCATGACCTCGCGAAGAGTAAACTCTCCGGGATGAAGCCGGGTCTTCTTCCAGGGCTCCAGGGGGTCGAAGAGGAGCAGATCCTCGTCCTCAGAGAAGGTCTCATCCTCGAGGCAGATGAGCTCGGCCTTTACCTTGCCGCTCTCCTTTTCATATACCCTGTATATCTTCTTGTTTCCGGGATTTGTGACCTTTTCGGTATTCTCGGAAAGCTTTATCTTGGGGATGAATTCGCCCGTAGAGGGGTCCTTGATCGCCGCCAGCTTATATACGCCGCCGAAGGCCGGCCAGTCCTTGGAGGTAATAAGGTTCGTACCTACACCCCAGCTGTTTATCGCCGCTCCCTGGGTCTTGAGGGAATCTATCAGGAATTCATCCAGATCGTTGGAAGCTGAGATAACGGCATCGGTGAAGCCTGCCTCGTCCAGCATCTTTCTGGCCTTTTTGGAAAGATAGGCCAGATCCCCGGAATCAATACGTATACCGTAGAAATTGGAGTGGATTCCCTTGTCGCGCATCTCACGGAAGACCTGAATGGCATTCGGAACCCCGCTCTTTAGCGTATCGTAGGTGTCACAGATAAGTATGCAGGCGTGGGGATATATCTCGGCGTATTTTCTGAATGCCGTGAGCTCATCCGGGAAGCTCATTACCCATGAATGCGCGTTCGTACCCTTGACCGGCACGTCGAAGAGCTGGCCGGTAAGCACGTTGGAGGTGCCGATACAGCCTCCTATCATGGCGGCTCTTGCGCCGTAAACTCCGGCATCGGGACCCTGGGCGCGCCTCAATCCGAATTCCATTATCCCGTCGCCCTTGGCCGCATAGCAGACCCGTGAGGTCTTGGTCGCGATAAGGCTCTGGTGGTTGATTATATTCAGGATGGCAGTCTCCACAAGCTGCGCCTGCATGATGGGAGCGATGACCTTTACCAGAGGTTCCCTCGGAAAGATCACCGAGCCCTCGGGGATGGACCATATAGAGCCTGTAAATTTGAAATCGTGCAGATATTCAAGAAAGTCCTCATCAAATATATTGAGCGAGCGAAGGTAGCTGACATCCTCGTCGCTGAAGTGCAGCTCCTTGATATACTGGATGACCTGCTCCAGGCCGGCCATTATCGAGTAGCCGGAATCCAGTGGATTTGTCCGGTAGAACATATCGAAGATAACGGTCGCATTGGCATTCTCATTTTTGAAGTAGCCCTGCATCATCGTAAGCTCGTAAAGGTCTGTCAGTAAAGTTAGATTTTGTCTGTCCATTTTAAATTCCCCGCAAATTTGTCTGCATTTTTTATTAATATAGTAGCCCCAAAAAGGAGATACGCTAAGTATTATAACAATAAGTATTATCATTGACAAACCATATATATATTGGGTAGAATCGCCGTGTATGCCTGTCTGAAAACCGGGAGATCATGCGGACAAAGCCCGTGCCTACGAGAACAGCACAGGGAGTATAAAGTAGCGGAGTAGCTATGAGCTATAAGTCAGATATTACAGGGGAGAAACCCCTTTAATAGAGGAGGAGTAATTTAATGTACCAGAAGGTCAATACCGACATGAACTTTGTCGGCAGGGAAAAGGAGATTGAAAAGTTCTGGAAGGACAACGATATTTTCAACAAGTCCATGGAACACAGAAAAGACGGGAAAACCTATACGTTTTATGACGGCCCGCCGACGGCAAACGGCAAGCCGCATATAGGTCACGTATTAACCCGTGTGATAAAGGATATGATACCCAGATACCGCACAATGAAGGGCTATTATGTCCCCAGAAAGGCAGGCTGGGATACCCACGGCCTTCCTGTGGAGCTGGAGGTGGAGAAGGAGCTCGGACTCGACGGCAAGGAGCAAATAGAGAAATACGGTCTCGAGCCCTTTATTAAAAAATGTAAGGAATCCGTTTGGAAGTACAAGGGCATGTGGGAGGACTTCTCAGACACCGTAGGCTTCTGGGCGGATATGGATCACCCCTACGTAACCTATGAGGACGACTACATCGAGTCGGAATGGTGGGCCTTAAAGCAGATCTGGGATAAGAACCTTTTATACAAAGGCTTCAAGATCGTTCCCTATTGCCCCCGCTGCGGTACGCCGCTCTCCTCGCATGAGGTTGCTCAGGGATACAGGGCCGTAAAGGAGCGCTCGGCCATAGCCAAATTCAAGATAAAGGATGAGGATGCCTATATCCTCGCATGGACGACCACGCCCTGGACACTTCCTTCGAACGTGGCACTGTGCGTAAATCCCGAGGAGACATATGTTAAGGTAAAAACTGCCGATGGCTTTACCTATTATCTTGCGAAGGCGCTTGCAGAGAAGGTCCTCGGAGGGGACCAGCCCAGCGCGCCCTATGAGATTCTCGAGGAGTACAAGGGCTCCGAGCTGGAATACAAGGAGTACGAGCCGCTTTTCGAATGCGCCGCGGCGGAGGCCGAAAAGCAGAAGAAAAAGGCTTTTTACGTCGTATGTGACGGATATGTAACCATGGAAGACGGTACCGGAGTCGTTCATCAGGCGCCTGCCTTCGGTGAAGACGATGCGAGGGTCGGACGTAAGTACGATATGCCCCTCGTACAGTTTGTAAATGACAAGGGTGAGATGACGGAGGAAACGCCCTTTGCCGGCAAATTTGTAAAGGATGCCGATCCCGAGGTCCTAAAGGACCTGGACAAGAGGGGCCAGCTTTTCTAGGCGCCCAAATTCGAGCATGACTATCCTTACTGCTGGAGATGCGATACTCCGCTCATCTATTACGCCAGGGAGTCCTGGTTCATAAAGATGACAGAGGTCCGGGAAGACCTCATAAACAACACCGACAAGATCAACTGGATACCCTCTACGATAGGTACCGGGCGTTTCGGAGAGTGGTTAAGGAATATCCAGGACTGGGCCATCTCCCGTAACAGATATTGGGGAACTCCCTTAAATATCTGGGAATGTCCCGATTGCCGCGAGAGGATCTCCATCGGCTCGCGGGAGGAGCTCTTTAAGCTTTCCGGCAACGAGGAGGCAAAGACAGTAGAGCTCCACAGGCCCTATATCGACAAGATAACGATAAAGTGTGCGAAGTGCGGCGGAGAGATGAAGCGCGTACCAGAGGTTATCGACTGCTGGTTTGATTCCGGGGCAATGCCCTTCGCGCAGCA
>JAFTEI010000187.1 GCA_017453965.1 Lachnospiraceae bacterium | reverse complement strand
CCGGAAACCCTGCCCGATCCGCTCTTCATTAAGCCGATCGATGGAAGCTCCTCCATTGACGCTTATAAGGTAAATGACGCTTCCGAGCTTTCCGCCTATCTGAAGATCGTGCAAAAGCCCATGGTCCAGGAATATATGGAGGGCGAGGACGCGGATTCAGGCAGACCGCCGAGAGGATCCTCTGCCATGGGCAGGGCTTCCGGCCGTAATGCTGAAGACGCAGAGCATCAGGGTGCGGGAGGTCCGCCGCCGGGCATGGGAGGTCCGCCACCGGGAGCAGGCAATGTCTGGGATATAGATTATAAGGAAGGTATTGAAACCTGCGGGGACGAAAACACTTATAAAGCTGTCGTGGAGGCTTATCTTGAGATACAGGATGAGAATGCCGGGAAGCTTGAAAGCTTCTGGCGCTCCGATGACTGGCAGAATTATATGATACTGGTACATGCCCTGAAATCATCCTCCTTTACGATAGGCGCTAAGAATTTTGCGGGTTTTTCCATGAATGTGGAAAGTATGGCAAAGGATTACCTGGCCGGAAATAATATAGAAAGAAATCTCGGTTACCTGAGAGGTTCCTATAATTCATACGCAGCGGCTTATGCTGCTGTCTGCAATGCTTTGAGGGAGCATATGGGGGAATAAAAACGTATGCTACGTCTTTTTCTTTTTAAGAGTCTTAATAGCTTGACATTTACATAATAACGGGTATAAAATGTCACACATGTATGCGGATATAGCACAGTGGTTAGTGCGCCGGCTTCCCAAGCCGGACACACGGGTTCGATTCCCGCTATCCGCTTTGGAGTTATAAGAAGCATGAGGCGGGGGAATTCCACGAACTCATGCTTTGCCTTTTATACCGCATAAATCGCGGAGCAGCATTTCGAACTGAAGTTGATTCTGGCTGCGGGCATAATAACCCAAATATGCATTGGTAAAGACAAGGATATCGATTCAGAGGAGAAAAGTATGAAGAAAAGAACGTTGTTATTGGTTTTGGGACTGGCAGCGGCATTGGCATTTACAGGCTGCGGTTCCAAAGATGAAGAAGAGCCTTCGGAGGAGCCTGTTTCCATCGAGGCGCCTGCTGCCATGACTCCTGCTATGGTGGCAACGGACGATGAGCCTTCTGAGACCGAGGAGGCTCCGGTGGAGGAGGAATCCGATACCCCTCCGGACGGAATGGTGGCCAATCCGCTGACCGGTGAGTGGATAGACGAATCACTTGCGGATCAGAGGCCTATCGCAGTCATGATCGACGATGAAAAGACAGCGCTCCCGCATTTCGGAGTATCTGAGGCGGATATCATCTATGAGATGATGAACAGCACTCAGAATGACGGTGTAACGAGATTCATGGCTTTATTTAAGGACTATAACTCGGTAAAGCAGATAGGGTCCATAAGGAGTACCAGACCCACGAACCTTCAGACCTTCCCGGAGTGGAATGCGGTGCTTTGCCACGATGGAGGCCCTTTCTGGAACGATAGCTTCTACAAGAATCCTTTCGTCGAGAGATTCTCGGGGACGTTCT
Source organism: Lachnospiraceae bacterium (assembly GCA_017453965.1). GTDB lineage: Bacteria > Bacillota > Clostridia > Lachnospirales > Lachnospiraceae > NK4A144. Next base: position 942 of record JAFTEI010000187.1, on the reverse strand, counting down.
CAAGGGTGGATAATGGAAAAGCCAGAGAGTTTACCGAGTATGCGCTTTCAGGGGATGTAGACAAAAACTTTAAGAACACGGGTTATTCAAAAACCTATAATGAGTACTACAGGGGAGAGCATTATAAATTTGCTACGAGGGCTAATCCCAATACGCTGGAGCAGTATCCCAATGCGGAGACGGTAAATAAAGTAACGCTTGCTTTCCATCACAATAATCCCTGGCTTGAGTACAATGCGGATGAGGGAGTGTATTATTACTTCCAGTATGGAGGCAAGGAAGTGGACGCAGGCAACGGCAACAAGCAGGTCTGCTTCAAGAATCTCCTTCTGCAGGGGGCAAGGCTTGAGAAGCTGGATGACCATGGCTATATGATCCTTCACACCAACGACAGCGACTACGGCGCAGATGAAAAGAGAGAGGGCTGGTACATCACCAACGGCAAGGGTATCAAGGTAACGTGGACAAAGTTGGACGATACCTATCCTACGAGATATTATGATGAGAACGGTGAGGAAATAAAGATCAATGTCGGCAAGACCTATGTGGCGATAATCCCCAAGGAAGATTTTGAGCAGACTAAGTTTGAGTGATGATAAAAACAGGTGATCTTTACGGAATAAAGCATTATTTATACGGAGAAGCTTATTACGGGTCAGACAAGGGCATGCGCTTTCGTCTGGCCCGAGAGCCTTTAAAGAGCGTCATCTATGCTTCCGAGGAGGACAGGAGAGCGGATGATCCAAAGCTTAGGGCTGAAGTCTGGTTTGGGAAGCTTTCCTATGAAAAAACTCCGAAGGAGGAGATCACGACCAGGGACTTTGAATTCAGCGGGGAAGGCTATGACGAGGCAGTAGCCTGGCTCAACAGCCAGGAGAGATGAGATCGAGGATTTCGGCGGGGGCTGACACGATGGTGTCGGCTCCCGCTTTTTCAAGCTCT
>JAFTEI010000186.1 GCA_017453965.1 Lachnospiraceae bacterium | reverse complement strand
CGCTCAGGATGTCCATATTCTTATGTGCCTCTGCCGGTCTGCTCCTTAATGCATATTTCCAGTTCATGGGGTATGAGGGACATGACGGGGCTTTGGAGGACATGTATCTTCCCTCGGATATCGAGGCTTTCAGAGAAGCCTATGGACTGGATGAGATGAGGCCGGGAGACGACGGGTTATACAGGGTGGACGAGACAAATTTCCGGGAGACGAGAAATTCCGGCCAGCTTCGGGGAACCATGACGACCGGAATGTATTTCAGTCTCATAAATCCCCACCACGCCGAATTTTATCTTAAAAACGGGATACTCTGCAACCATACCTGGAATTCCTCAGGCTTTGATTCAAGGAGTATCTTAAACGCGGTGGCGGCAGTCAAATACTATGTCATAGAGGACGGGAAGGAGAGGAAGGCCCCCTTTGACTTTAAAGCTACGGAGAAGGAAATGGACGCCGGCGGAAGACACGTCACACTCTATGAAAACGTAAACCCGATGCCCTTCGGCTTTGCCATGACCTCCCGAATTTCGCCGGAGAAGCTCACGGCTCTGCCGGTGCAGCAGAGGCAGGAGGCCATGCTATACGGGGCGGTGGCGGCTGCGCAGAGCGTTCCCGAAGCGGAATTTACCCCCCTGTCGGAAAGCGTTGTCAAGAAGATAGACTGGGGAGAGGATATCGAAGGCGAATTAAAGGCCCTCAAGGTAAAGAGGGACGAGTCGGAGGCGGTCATAACCCTGAAGGAGGCGCCCGAATCCGAGCTCTACGTCGTCGTGACAGATATGGATTTTCACGGGACGGACAGAAGGGGACAGTTTACGGATACGGAGTGGCAGGGGATGTCGCGAAAGGAAAGGGTCGGAATCGTCGTGGACGATATTACCAGCGAAAGCAGCATAACTACGTATATTTCCGCCTATATCGGCGATAAAAGAATAAATGATTTCAGATATGGAAACAGATTATATCAGTATTACTGCGGACAGAGGGATTTTGTAATGAATCTCGGCACGATTACCCCGAAGGACGGGGATGAGATAAGGCTTGAGTTCAGCTCTGCGGGAGATTATCACTTTGATTCCATTGACGTGGTGGCCCTTCCGACAGAGAGCGTAAGGAGCCGCTTAGAGGAGCTGCACAAATATCCGATGACCGATATGGCCTTTGGCCTGAACAGCTTCAGCGGAAAAATAAACCTGGACACGCCCGCTGTGGTGGAGATAGCCATGCCCCTTAGCACGGGCTGGAAGGCCTATGTGGACGGGACTGAAACACCGCTTTTATCGGTAAATACGTTTTTTATGGGCTTTGAAGCGGCGCCGGGGGAGCATGAGATAAGGCTTGAATACAGTACGCCCGGACTTAAGGCGGGGCTGGTCCTGACGTGTTTGGGCTGGATAGTTTTGATAGCGGCGCTGATACGAAAATTTAAGTGGAACTATTCGGTATCCAGGGAGTTGGGGGTCTGAGCAGACATTCCCATTCCCATTTGGATGACAGGCTTATTGCGGCGTCTGCGGAAGCGGCTTATGACCTCGTCAGCTGAGCATAGCTTATCGGCCAGGCTTACAAGGAAGGCCTCTTTGGACCTGGGAAAATGAAGAATGTTCAGGGGCCACATATGGCTTATGATGATCTCGCATTCGAGTTCATTCAGGTCAAAGTCGCGCCTGGCGTTTTCAGCGGCGATAAAGGGATGGTGAAAACCGTGGAGCCCGTCCCCCTTTGTGTGCCAGTCATATAAAAAATAGTCGTGCAGCATCGCGCCGCGGATAAGAGCCTCGCGGTCGACATCCCAGTTAAACCTTCGCGCGAGCAGGAGGGAGTTTTTGGCAACCCTCAGGCAGTGCGTAAAGGTCGTGATATCGCTGTGCTGTATGTATTTTTTCATCTCAAATATTCTGGGGTTTTTTATAAGCTCCTGAATTACCTTGTGAAAAACCTCTTTATCGGAGGCGTCGAGACGTCGTATCATGATAATCCTCCATGTCGGAAATCTCTTAATTGGCCTTTTTCTGCGAGTCTGACTCCTCGGCAGTCTCGCCGGAACTATAGCTTTTATGCCTGAAGCCGAAAATGGATTTTAGGAATCTCAATACTTTGGATTCCTTTCCGCTTCCGAAATGGAAATATCTGATATTGGATATCTGCTGCAGCTGTAAAAAGCTCACACGGTTTGGCATGGGAAGCTTTTTGAGCCTTTCGGTAAGTCCCTGGCCGGCAACTATTATCCTGGATTTGACATTCGAGGCTATATTTGAGGAGCTCTCCTGAAGCCTGGCGTAGCGATTTTCCATCATGTCATCAAAGTCGGACTGAAGATTTTCAAGCCTTGTTACGAGGTCGGTGAGAGCCGAGAGCGTAAGAGCGATGTCCAGCGCGAGCACCAGCATAAATAACAGGGAAAGGGCTTCAAGAACATAGGGATGATCGAAGCGGTCCAGTCCCTTAATAAAGGGCAGGGCGTAGCGGACGAAGAGAATCCCGGCGATACCGAAGCCCGCCGATGCAGGCAGGCAGATACGTCCCTGAATATTTAAGGGTGCCTTGCTGTAGTCCCACCATCTGGCGTGAAACCAGCGCTCGAGAACGTAGGAGGTCGTGAACTCCAAAATAGCCGTGCTTATGGAGAAGAATAAAAAGAGTTTCCAGGCCTCCATATTGGGGTCAAGACAGTAGGTAAAGAGTAAGGTCCCTCCCACTGCCCCGATGCCGTAGATCGGACACACCGGTCCGAAGAGGAAGCCGCGGTTGCACCATTTTTTTGAATAAATCGTCATTACGACGGACTCATAGACCCAGCCCAGGGCGCTGAATATTATAAAGTAAACGAAGTATCTTGCGATTAACATAGTTACATATTATATGGCAAATAAAATTATAATGCAAATAGTGTTTTTAAGAACTATAATTAAGAACTATAATGTGGTTGTAAGAAGATATGGAGGTACGTTATGCACTCTGATAAGCTCAAGAAGGTCATTGATACCGCAATGGGACGCCGCAGGGCGGATATCGTTTTGAAGGGCGGAAATATCATTGACGTCTATTCGGGGAAGGTGATACAGGGCGATGTGGCCATTTGCGGGGACACCATCGCAGGGATAGGCCAATATGAGGGCGAGGAGGAGATAGATGTAAGCGGAAAATACCTCTCGCCGGGGCTCATCGACAGCCATATACATATAGAGTCGTCCTACCTGACTCCCGAGGAATTCGCGAGGATAATCGTCCCCTGCGGGACCACCACGGTGATCTCCGACCCCCACGAAATAGTGAATGTCTGCGGAACAGAGGGGCTCAGATATATGATAAAGGCCTCAAAAAACGCGGCGCTTAAGGTCAAATTCATGGTGCCATCCTGCGTGCCCGCAACGCCCTTTGAAAATGCCGGAGCGGTCGTCACTTCGAAGGATATCGAAAGGATATTTGAAGAAGAGGACGTTCTGGGCCTGGGAGAGTTCATGAACGCGGTCGGGGTCATAAATAATGACGACGAATGCATAAATAAGATAGTCACGGCGATAAACGATGGCAGGGTCATCGACGGGCATTCTCCGGGAATCACTGGAAATCAGCTCAATGCCTATGCCTCGGCCCATATCGAAAATGACCACGAGTGTATGTCGGTGGAGGAGATGGAGGAGAGGATAATGCGCGGAATGTACGTTATCATGCGCGAAGGCTCTGCCTGCCACGACCTTAAGACACTGATAAAGGGCCTGACTCCCGAAAATTCCAGGCGCTGCCTTCTGTGCTCGGAT
>JAFTEI010000185.1 GCA_017453965.1 Lachnospiraceae bacterium | reverse complement strand
GTGCCCATGATAACGGTAGGATTATCCACCGATATGCTCTTGTCGTAGTAGTCCTCCGTAAGCTCTATCTCATCTCCCGAAGGGAATCTTATGGCCACCCACCTGAAGGTCAGCACCAGATATTCCACGCTGCGAAGAAGCCTGGCCGCCACCACGAAGGTCCCCTTCTCGTTAAGCACCTTCACGGCTGTCTCCACATCGGCAAGCCGCAGGCTGTTGTAGCTGAAAAGATCCGGATTTCCGTATATGGTGCTCTTCTGGTTCGCACCCATATCGGGGTTGTCGGACACAAAGCTGTAGCCTATGTCCACATAGATATTGCCGGGTCCCAGACCGTGGGTTATCTCGCCTGAATACCGGATATCTCCCTCTCTCGCATTGCGCCCCAGAGGGATCTCAAGGGTTCCCGTGGATATATTTGCAAGGTCTGCCTTTTTATTCCCGGACCATACCGGCTCCGTCCTCTGGCCTCCCGCATTCATTTTTACAAGCTCGGTCGGCTTTACGTAATAGGACATGAATTCGTTCCTCATAAGCTCCTGCGAGGGAGTCATTATGTAACGCTTCACCCGGTCCTCATCAATGCTGTCTATGATATAGCTGCTGCTTGTCTTCACAAGCTTGATATCCGCAAGCGCTATGGAGTCGTCCGCCACGGAGGCGCCAAGCATCTCGAGATTCGTCTTGCCTATCTCGCGCCCCACAAGCTCTAAGGGAGCCGCGTCCGAAAGCCTGACCCTGATGGAGAAATGCGCCGCCGTCCCTATCGCGTTGCCATCCTCAAAGGCCTGGGCCGTACCGCTTCTTAAGATAAGCTCGCTCTCTATGGCGGGCGTATCCTCCACCTTGACCCAGTACTCCTTCCTGACGGTCTCTTCCCTCTTAAGTGATATGTCCTCCGCCCCTATCTCTATCTCATACTCATCATCCGCAGTTCTGAATACAGGCGTTTCGAGTATCCCCCTGCAGGTGAGCCTCACGTCGGCTTCGCTGAGCTTCCTTATCTCCAGCACTATCTTCAGCGTCCCGGTCTTCCATACGGTGGAGGGCAGCATTATCTCGCCGATGTAATTCTCGCTCTTAAATACCGTCTCCCTTACAAGGAACTCGGTGTCAAGATCCAGCCCCTCGTCCACCTCGCTTTTATCCTGCAGGAAGAGCTCATAGCCCTCCGAGATGCGGTTATACTCATACTCGTTATCGTCTTCCTTATGGTTTACCGAGTAGACGCTGTGGACATCCTGTTCCTTAAACCTGACCTTAAGCCTTGCCACATCACTGGTAATGCTTTCGAAGCCCTCTATGGCAGACAGCTTTTTCACGGTAGAGGAATCGATGATGACATCCCTTCCGGAGCCGTCTATCGCTGCGCCGCTCTCTATGAGGATCGACTGGTCGTCCAGGCTGAAGACCCCCATTCCGCATATGATCCCCTGCCCGTACATCAATCCGTTGAGAAATCTCCCCTTATTGATGTGGTAATTCTGTTCGGCCTGGAAATCCGCGCTTGTAAGCATCTTTCCCGGATAATATCTGTTTCGTTCAAATGGATAAAGTTGATTGCTGCTCATGTTTCCCCTAATAGACACGACTCGGGTGCATACTTTCGGTTTTCGCGGACCGCTCCGCGTTGAAATGCAATAAAAGCAAGCGAAATAAAATTCGCCCGCAATATTAACATAAAAACTCAACGTAAGGTATTCTACACCTCCAATGGACACACTTAAGACACAACCAGTAGGGGCGGTTCGGAATTTATAACGCTAGATATGGATATACCACTTTATGGTAACCAAAATCAGTATATGGGAGAAGGTTACACCTGTTCTTTTTCCCATTGCCGAAAGGCACTGCTTTGATATAGAATATATGATACAAACGCGAAAAGTCTAAATGGCGTTTGAACTTGTTCAAAAAGCCATTTGACTTTGGGCGTCAAACAACACGAGCAAGTAGCAATTTACGTAGTAAATTAGCGGATTGCGAGAGTTGCTGAAAGCAACGGAGCAATTCGTTGTATCAAAACAGTGATTCAGTACTTTTGGCGTCTGAATCATTTAATACAGAACAGAAAAGATATCATAGGGGGGAGCATGCACAGATTATATGAAAATGAAGATATAACCGTATTCTGGGATTCGGAAAAATGCAGGCATGCCAAGGAATGCGTACATGGAAGTC
>JAFTEI010000184.1 GCA_017453965.1 Lachnospiraceae bacterium | reverse complement strand
AGATTTATAGGTAATGCAAATAATCCTGATAATCTGTGCTAAATGACCTATACAAAATCGTTTAGCTCACGGTTTCAAGGAGCGAGTGGGAGTGAGGTACCGGATTCAAAAAAGCCAGTGTTTTCAAGGCTTTCCGGCATCGGTCAAGTCCTTTTGATAACAATTTGATAACAGTCGCATGATTTCCCTTTATTCTTTCCATCAAGGGGTTTAGGGGTAAAAGAGTCAGTCTTGACGGTTTGCGACTGAAACGGTCCATATTATGAAAGCCCTTCGCTGTGGGTATGCAGCGAAGGGCTTTTTGTCGTTATTGGGGAGATTAGTAAACCGATTGTTGTCACTCAGAAAGATCGATCCAGTATTTTTCCAGAGAGACTTTTTCATCCGGCTCAAAAACGGTGGATTCGTATACGCCTCCGTTTGCAAGAATCGTTTTACGACTGCCGATGTTGTTATCAATGCAAGTAATCAGCACCTTTTCAATGCCAAGATTTTTGCATTCAAGTAAAGCATTTTTGAGCATCAGAGACGCGTAACCTCTCCGGCGCTCGCTCGGAGTAACGGAATAACCGATATGACCACCGAATTTTTCAAGATAGTCGTTAAGAAAATGCCTAATTTGAAGCATTCCGACAATCTTATTATCTTCTTCCCTGACAAATATGAATTGCGTCGCAGGTACACGCCCTTCCGGAACGTTATCAGGATTCTTAGACAAGCGGCAGTGGTCTACCCACTTTTCCGGATTTTCCATTCGTCTCAGTCCGTCTGTCCCGTCCATGGAATCTCCACAGTCGAGAAACTCCTGCCTATAAGCTTGAATCTGCTGACAGTATTCTGCAGTTGGTTCTATCAGTTTCATAAAGCACACACTCCTTCAAATCCCGACTGGTATTACTCTTTACCTCTTTTTGAGTGCCTTGACCATAGCGTCGCTCAGTTCTTGGGACGGCACTCTCGCCGTAATCTGCGTATCGTCGTACTGCGGATAGTAATAGCGCCACTTGTCGTATTCGTCTCTGCTGATCTCTCCGGCACGGTACTTCTCGGCAGCAGCCGCCCAGGCATAGACCAGTTCAGAGATACGGGCAGCGTCCTTCCCTTTTCGAGAATCAATACGGAAAAGGACTTCGCCCTCCCTGGTCTCTATGGTCAGACCGTAGCGATCCTCCAGAGCAAATAGGGTGTGCATTAGACCAAAGTAGCTGTCTATATCAGGGACGTTGAGCGCAAGCGGAGATACATCAAGGGCAGCGGCCAGGGCTTTGGTCAGATCCTCCTTCGGAGTGCGTGCTCCTGCCTCATATTGAGCCATGCGGATATCGGCAGTCTTCTCCGGAAAGCCGACCAGTGTACCGAGATATTTCTGCGTCATACCCCGCAGATTGCGGATGAAACGTATCCTTTCACCGATTGCCATAGGAATAAACCTCCTGGATATGTACTTGGACATATTATAGCGAATACGTTTAAGGCTGTCAAGAAAAACTTAAGCAAAATAATTTAATATTTTCTTTGAAACCCTCTTGACTTTAACAGATATGCTTAGTATAATGGCAGAGACTTAAACTAATACAGTTAAGCCATACAACTGAATTACCTCTCCGCATCACAGCAGTGATGCAACCCGCCCGGGCAAATCGGATGGCGGCCAGAAAGTACTTCCGACACTAAACAAGAGAATTCTATGCTCTGGCTCAGGTTATTCAACAACAAGAAAAACGTAGAAAGGAGTTTTTATGCAGAACAGGTTTATGCGGGTAGAGGAAGTCGCCGCCGAGCTCGGCGTATCTGTCTCTTATGCCTATAAGGTCATACGGAGGCTGAACGACGAGCTGAAGGAAAAGGGCTTCGTTACTATCGCAGGAAGGATCAACAGACAGTATTTCAACGAAAGGGTCTTCGGGACCGGAAAGGAGGAATTCAAAAATGCCGGTTTTTAAGAATGAAGATAACGGTACCTGGTACGTCATGGCCCGGTATGTGAACTGGAAAGGTGAGCATAAGCAGAAATGCAAGCGTGGCTTCGCCACAAAAAGGGAAGCCCAGGAATGGGAACGTACCTTCCAGCTTCAAAACGCTGCCGATATGGACATGTCCTTTGAGGCTTTTACGGAGCTCTATGAAAAGGATATACGGCCCAGGCTCAAAGAAAACACCTGGCTCACGAAAGAGCATATCATCAAGACAAAGATCCTGCCGTATTTCGGAAAGCGGAATATCAGCGAGATCACCACAAAGGACGTGATCGCCTGGCAGAATGAGCTGCTTGCCTATCGGGATGAAAAGAAGCAGCCGTATTCGCAGACGTATCTGAAAACCGTCCACAACCAGCTCAGCGCCATTTTCAACCACGCTGTGAGGCATTATGATCTTCGATCTAATCCTGCCGCAAAAGCAGGCAGCATGGGCGATAAGGACGGCGGCAACATCAACTTCTGGACGAAGGAAGAGTATCAGCGTTTTGCCGATGAAATGATGGACAAACCCGTTTCCTACTACGCCTTTGAAATGCTCTATTGGTGTGGAATCCGGGAGGGCGAGCTACTGGCGCTGACGCCTGCAGATTT
>JAFTEI010000183.1 GCA_017453965.1 Lachnospiraceae bacterium | reverse complement strand
CCTTACGGACAATACACAGTATATCGTGATAACCCACAGAAGGGGCACGATGATGAAGGCGGACAGGCTCTACGGTATAACGATGCAGGAAAAGGGAATATCTACGGAGGTAAATGTAGACTTAACTGACGAGGAGTACGATTAAATGGGGTTTTTTAAGAAGCTTAAAAGATTTTTCAAGGAATACAAGGCTATAGACGTAGATTTTTACGACGATCTCGAAGAGCTTTTCGTAATGGGGGACGTGGGGATAGCGCAGTCGGAGGAGTTTATAGATGAGCTTAAGAGCACCCTTCATAAGAAGCTCATCTACGATGCCGACGAGGCCATGGACGTCTTAAAGGAAAATGTCCTGAAGGTGCTCGAGGCGGACAGGGACGGGCACGAATATGATTTCGAGAAGAAGAAGTCGGTGATCCTGGTGGTCGGAGTCAACGGAGTAGGCAAGACCACCACAATAGGAAAGCTGGCTGCCATGTATAAGGCTCAGGGAAAGAAGGTACTTCTGGCTGCGGCCGATACCTTCAGGGCTGCGGCCATAGAGCAGCTGGATATCTGGGCCGACAGGGTCGGAGTCGAGGTCATAAACGGCAAGGAGGGGGGAGACCCCGGAGCGGTGATCTTCGATGCGGTTAAGGCGGCCAAGGCCCGGGATGTGGATATACTTATCTGCGATACGGCCGGCAGGCTCCACAACAAGACCAACCTCATGAACGAATTAAAGAAGCTCAATTCCATCATTGAGGCGGAATATCCCGCCGACTGCAAGGAGACCCTCGTCGTGGTGGACGCGATGACGGGACAGAACGCCTTAAATCAGGCGAGGGAATTCAAGGAGGCCACCGGCGTCACCGGTCTGGTCCTGACTAAGCTGGATGGCTCTGCGAAGGGAGGCATAGCCCTTACCATTCAAAAGGAGCTGGGAATCCCGATAAAATATATCGGAGTCGGAGAAGGCGCCAACGATATAAAGAAGTTTGAACCCAAGGAATTTGTAGCAGGTATATTTGAAGGGACAGAATAGTAAAATGAGTGAATTTCTGACACTGGATGCCTTTGAGGAGGCATCGGAAAAGGTAAAAGAGGCAGCGGTAGATACAAAGCTTATTTACAGCGATTTTTTCTCGACGCAGTACGGGAACGGGACCAACAAGGTGTATCTCAAGCCAGAGAATATGCAGGTCACCGGAGCCTACAAGATCAGGGGCGCCTACTACAGGATAAGCACGCTGTCTGAGGAGGAGAGGAAAAAGGGCGTAGTTACCGCTTCCGCAGGAAACCATGCACAGGGAGTCGCCTATGCGGCGGGGAAATACGGGATCCGGGCGGTCATAGTGATGCCGACGACAACGCCCCTTATAAAGGTGAACAGGACCAAGGCTCTGGGGGCTGAGGTGGTCCTGTACGGCGACGTATATGACGATTCCGCCGAAGAGGCAGCCCGCATCGCAAAGGAACAGGGACTTACCTTCGTACATCCCTTCGACGATGCAGGGGTAGCGACAGGACAGGGCTCCATCGCCATGGAGATATTTAAGGAGCTTCCGCTGGTGGATGTGATACTGGTACCGGTGGGCGGAGGAGGACTTGCTACAGGTGTCTCTACCCTTGCCAAGCTCATGCATCCCAAGGTGAAGGTCATCGGAGTTGAGCCCGAGGGGGCGGCCTGTCTTGCAGCCTCCCTCAAGGAGGGAAAGGTCGTGACCCTGAAAACGGCCTCTACCATAGCCGATGGCACCGCGGTAAAGACCCCGGGAAGCACGATCTTCCCCTATCTGCGTGACAACCTCGACGACGTCCTGACCATACCGGACTCAGACCTTGTAATGGCCTTTCTGGATATGGTGGAAAATCACAAGATGATAGTGGAGAACTCCGGTCTCCTTACGGTGGCGGCGTTAAAGAAGCTCAAATATAAGAATAAAAAGGTAGTGTCTATTTTATCCGGCGGAAACATGGATGTGATAACCATGTCCTCGGTGGTCCAGCAGGGACTGATCGCAAGGGACCGTATCTTTACGGTTTCGGTGCTGCTGCCCGACAAGCCGGGTGAGCTGGCCCGGGTATCCGGAGTTATCGCCGGGGTAAACGGCAATGTGATAAAGCTCGAGCACAACCAGTTCGTGACTACAAACCGTTCAGCCGCCGTGGAGCTTCGCATAACCCTGGAGGCCTTCGGGACCCAGCACAAGGAGGAGATACTTTCCGCCCTCGATAAGACGGGCTTTAGACCGAAGCTGGTCAGAACAGTGCTGTAGGCATGAAGCTTAATTAAAATAAGGATGAGGCCTGCGTATTTTTCAGGCGGTTTTTGAGGCTTTTGAGGTGTCAAGAAAAAAACTTGACACCTTTTGCTTTTAGTGGTAGTATAACACTCGCGCGTGTGCGTCAGAAAGCTTTGCACGGAGACTTTAGATGGAAGAATTTGCCGCAGATACGCTTTTGTTCGACTTTTATTCAGAGCTGTTAAATGACCACACCAAAGAGGTGTTTGAGGCGTATTTAAACGAGGACCTGTCTCTGTCGGAGCTGGCGGAGAGGTTTGGTATGACCAGGCAGGGAGCCTCGGACCTTATCAGAAGGACGAAGAAGAGCCTGAGGGATTTTGAGTTAAAGCTCGGCCTTGAGAAGAGATTTAAGAGGATAGGCGAAGAAATAGACAGGATAAAGACGATAGCAGGCGGGATGAAAAATACTGAGGGCAGGCTCATCGAAGAGGCCGCCGACAGGATAATGGGTGAATTATAATGGCTTTCGAGTCACTTACGGATAAACTGCAGAATATTTTTAAGAGCCTCAGGGGAAAGGGACTGCTGACCGAGGCGGATGTAAAGACCGCCATGAAGGAGGTCAAGCTGGCTCTCCTGGAGGCCGATGTAAACTTTAAGGTCGTAAAGAGCTTCGTCAAGAGCGTCGAGGAGCGGGCCATCGGCAGCGATGTCATGAACGGTCTCAACCCCGGACAGATGGTGGTAAAGATCGTAAATGAGGAAATGATCAGCCTCATGGGAGAGGGAGCGGAGCTCAACTTTGCACCCGGCCAGAGCACTACGGTCATCATGATGTGCGGACTTAACGGTGCCGGTAAGACCACAACCACCGCCAAGCTGGCCCTCTATTTAAAATCCAAGGGGAAAAAGAGCCTGCTGGCAGCCTGTGACGTCTACAGACCAGCGGCGGTAAAGCAGCTCGAGGTAAATGGAGAGGCTGTAGGCAGTGAGGTCTTTAAGATAGAGGGGTCGAAGGACCCGGTGGATATAGCCCGGAAGGCAGTCGAGTACGCCGGGGAAAAGGGCTTCAATGTGGTTCTTCTGGATACGGCGGGCCGCAGAGAGATCGACGAGGAGCTCATGGAAGAGCTCAAGCAGATAAAGGATAACGTTCATATAGACGATACGATTTTGGTGGCAGATGCCACGACGGGACAGAGCGCGGTGGATGTAGCCAAGAGCTTTGACGAGCGCATAGGACTGGACGGGGTAATCCTCACCAAGCTGGACTCAGATGCCAGAGGCGGTGCTGCCCTTTCCATAAGAGCTGTCACCGACAAGCCGATATTTTTTGTAGGTATCAGCGAGAAGCCCGACGGACTTGAGCAGTTCTATCCTGACAGGATGGCCTCCAGGATACTTGGAATGGGGGATGTGCTCTCGCTCATTGAGAAGGCCGCGCAGAATGTAGACCTTGAGGAGAGCCTCGAGATGGGAAATCGTATGAAGAAGGGACAGTTCAACTTCAACGATTACCTGGAGAGCATGAGGCAGATGAATAAGATGGGCGGTATCACCTCGATACTTTCGATGCTGCCTGGCCTCGGAGGACAGATACCCGAGGGGGCCATCGATGAGAAGGTGCTGGCGAGAAACGAGGCGATAATATATTCGATGACAAAGGCCGAGAGGGAAAATCCGAAGCTTTTAAATCCTCAGAGGAAGTTCAGAATCGCCAAGGGCTCCGGGGTGGACATCATGTATGTAAACAGGCTGGTAAAGCAGTTTGCCGAGATGCAGAAGATGATGAAGAAGATGCCCGGAATGCTGAGGGGCAAGCGTGGCTTCGGAGGGCTGAACCTCAATTCGCTTATGAAGAACTTAAAGTTTTGACAGTGTTTTTGGTTTCAATGCGGCTGACGGACTGATACCAGGTCGCTTTGAGATAGATAAAGAAATTTTTTACAGGAGAGGAAATTATGGTAAAGATCAGATTGAGAAGAATTGGTCAGAAGAAGGCTCCCTTCTACAGAATCGTTGTTGCTGATTCAAGGGTTGCGATGAACAGCAGAATGATCGAGGAGATAGGGACTTACGATCCCTTGAAGGATCCTTCAGAGTTTCATATCAATGAGGAGGCAGCAAAGAAGTGGCTTGCGAACGGTGCCCAGCCTACGGAGACCGTCAGCAAGATCTTTAAGATAGCCGGTATTACAAAGTAACCTTTATCAGTGGAAGGAGAGAGTTATGAAGGAATTGGTAGAAGTAATCGCCAAGGCTCTTGTAGATAACCCTGATGAGGTCAATGTTACCGAGACTGAGAAGGACGGAGGCTTAAATCTCGAGCTCAGAGTGGCGCAGGGAGATATGGGCAAGGTTATCGGAAAGCAGGGCAGAATAGCCCGTGCGATACGGAGCGTTGTCAAAGCTCAGTCTACGAGAGAAGATAAGAAAGTGAACCTTGATATTGTCGACTGAACGGTATTTGAAAGCGGGAAAGATCATCACGACCCACGGCCTCCGGGGGGAGGTAAAGGTCTACCCCCTGACTGACAGCCCGGACGACTTTAAGCGTTTAAAGGAAGTCGTGGTAAAAAAAGGCGACAAGACGAGCCGTCACAGGCTGGAAAGGGCGGCGCGTTTTAAAAACGTCATGGTAGTAAAGCTGTCGGATATAGACGATGTGGATACGGCAAGGACGTATGTGGACTCACTCGTACTGGCCGAGAGGGATCAGCTTAAGGAGCTTCGTAAGGACCAGTATTATGAGGCTGATCTCATAGGCATGAAGGTTTCGGATGAGCGCTATGGAGAGCTGGGAGTCTTAAGCGAGGTTCTCCATACGGGAGCCAACGACGTTTACAGCGTAAGGCTTGAGGACGGTAAGGAGCTGCTGCTTCCCGCGATACATTCCTGTATCCTGGATGTGGACGTTGATAATAAGAGCATGAGGGTCCACGTTCTGGACGGGCTCATGGAGCTTTGAGGGAAAGAATGCGGTTTCATGTGATAACCCTCTTCCCCGGACTTATCGAGGAATGTGTAAATACAAGCATAATAGGCAGAGCCAGAAGTAAGGGGCTCATAGATATCTATACCACCTGCCTTAAGGACTTCTCCACCAACAGCTACGGCTCCGTCGATGATTATACCTACGGCGGAGGCGCGGGGATGCTCATAGGCTGCGAGCCCGTGTACAGGGCCTTTGAGGCCGCGAGCTCAAACGTTCCGGAGGGCGGGGAATATAAATTCATCTATACCTCTCCCCAGGGAAAGACCTTCGACCAGAGGGCGGCTGAGGCTTTAAGCGGATACGAGGACCTGATCTTCTTATGCGGACACTACGAGGGAGTGGACGAGAGAGTTTTAGAGGAGCTGGAAGCCGAGAGCTATTCCATAGGAGACTATGTTCTTACCGGAGGCGAATTGCCGGCGGCGGTGATGATAGACGCCATAGCCAGACTGGTGCCGGGAGTTTTGCACAACGGCGACTCGGCGGAGGATGAGTCCTTTAACGGGGGACTGCTGGAATATCCGCAGTACACGAGGCCGGCTGTCTGGAAGGACAGGGAGGTTCCTGAGGTGCTTCTTTCCGGTGATCATAAAAAGGTGGAGCAATATCGGCACTTAAAGGCAGTGGAGAGGACAAGGGAGCGGAGACCGGATATGTATGAGGAATATCTGAGAGCCCGCGGAATTTGGTAAATTATTATAAAAACTGGAAACTCTATTTGACAGAGGAGGTAATCAAAATGAAAACAGATTTGATCAAGGAAATTGAGCAGGCGGAGCTTAAGGAAAATCCGCCCAAGTTCGTTACGGGAGACACCGTAAAGGTATATAACAGAATCCGTGAGGGTGAGAAGGTACGTACACAGGTATTCGAGGGTACGGTTATCAAGATCCAGGGCGGAAGCAACAGGGTCACCTTCACCGTGCGTAAGATATCCAACGGTATCGGTGTTGAGAAGACCTGGCCGCTGCATTCTCCCAACGTAGAAAAGGTTGAGGTTGTTCGTTCCGGCAAGACCAGACGTGCAAAGCTCTTCTACTTAAGAAAGCTTCGCGGTAAGAGATCCAAGCTTAAGGAAATTGTTAAGTAATATCAGCAAGGAAGCGGTACAAAGGGCAGGCGGAATTTCCGGCTGCCTTTGCCTTCTTATAGAAACACTGTAACTATTCAGGTCAATCAAAGATTGCCCTAAATAGTTACGAAATACTGCAATAATGGCTAAGAAAAAATCGGGACTTTCCTTTATACAAAAAGAAAAAAAGTTTTCAAACGAGACCATTACGGAGATCATAAGCTGGATAGGCATCTTTGTTTTTGCCATCTTTCTGGCCTATGTGGCTGTCCGCGCCCTGGGAACGAGGATAATCATAGCCGGGGATTCGATGGAGCCGTCGCTTTACAACCGCCAGGTAGTATACGTGGACAAGGTAACCTACAGCATAAAGGCCCCCTCCCGCGATGATGTGGTGGTTTTTTCACCCAATGGTAACAGGAACCAGCTCTATTCAGTCAAAAGGGTGGTGGCGATTCCCGGGGATACCGTGGAGATAAGCGGCGGAATCCTCTATGTAAACGGGGAAGAGGAGGACAGATATTCCGATGCGATAGCTGATGCCGGAATAGCTGCCGACGAGGTCACCCTCGGTGAGGACGAGTTTTTCGTGATGGGAGACAATCCCAACAGCTCTGAGGACTCCCGGTCGGCCAACATAGGCCCGGTGCTGCGTTCGCAGGTAGAGGGAAAGGCCTGGCTGCACATGGCAGGCGGTGGAATGGGAATAGGACGGATAAGGTAACGCTTCGGAACCCAGAGGGGGCTGAACAGTTAACGGATAAGGTAAAAAATATGGCAATACAATGGTATCCCGGCCACATGGAAAAGGCCAGACGGGAGATGTTAAAGGATCTGAAGCTGATAGATCTTATAATTGAAATACTCGATGCGAGGGCGCCCTTCTCCACCTGTAATCCCGAGATCGACAAGCTTGGGGCGAATAAGGCGAGGCTCCTTATCTTAAATAAGTCGGATATGGCTGATGAGAAGGAGAACAGATATTGGGCGGAACACTTCGCTTCCAAGGGAAGAAAGGCCCTTATAGTCAATTCCAGGACAGGGGCCGGCATGAAGGATATAGAGAAGACGGTCTCGGTGATCTGCAGGGAAAAGATCGAGCGCGACTTAAGCCGCGGGATAGTGAACCGTCCCGTGCGTTCGATGGTGGTAGGAATACCCAATTCCGGGAAGTCCACCTTTATAAATGCCTATACGAAAAAGGCCAGTGCAAAGACCGGCAATAAGCCGGGAGTAACCCGGGGAAAGCAGTGGATAAGGA
The DNA here is from genome assembly GCA_017453965.1 of Lachnospiraceae bacterium. Classification (GTDB taxonomy): domain Bacteria; phylum Bacillota; class Clostridia; order Lachnospirales; family Lachnospiraceae; genus NK4A144. The sequence goes on along the minus strand of JAFTEI010000183.1, from coordinate 3,834 downwards.
TGGGGAAAAACCTCGAGCTCCTGGATACTCCCGGGATTCTCGCCCCGAAGATCGAAAGGGAGGAGGTAGGCTACAATCTGGCCCTTATCGGCTCGATAAATGACGAGATACTTGACAGGGAGGAGCTGGCACAATATTTTATTGCTATGGCAAAGCGCCGGCACATCGGGAGCTTTTTTGAGCGCTATGAGGTTTCCGACGAGCTTACGGAGGCCGAGATCTTAAGCCACATAGCCTTAAGGAGCGGAGCGCTCCTTAGGGGCTCACAGCCGGATACGAGAAAGGCGGCGCTTATAGTTATAGATGATCTCCGTTCGGGGAGATTGGGAAGGATAACTGTTGACGAAAGGCAAGACTAAGAAAAAAAGTGGCGGCTCGGGAGTGCTTAAGTTCAGCTTATATATTCTGTTCATCCTGGCGGCGGTGCTGTTTATCAGGTATTTTTGCCTTATGCGGACTGTCGTGGAGGGAAGCTCGATGGAGCCGACCTTAAACGACGGCGACAACCTTCTGGTGGATGAGCTCAGCTTTCATTTCACCGGGCCCCGCAGGTTTGAGATAGTTGTTTTCCCCGACAGGGAGCAGGGAGGATACATCATCAAGAGGGTCATCGGCATGCCCGGAGAAAAGGTGGAGATCTTTGAAGGAAGCGTCTTTATCGACGGGAATCTTCTGCAGGGAGACACATACGGGGCGGAGCCTATGGCGGATGCCGGTGTACTCAGGGACAGGGCCATGCTCCTGGGAGAGGATGAGTATTTCGTGCTGGGGGACAACAGGAATGATAGCGTGGACTCGAGAAGCGAGGGCTTCGGGGCTGTAAGGCGCAGACAGATAGCGGGCCGGGCGTTCTGGCGGCTGCTGCCGGCGTGGCATTTCGGGCCGCTGAAAAGATCGTAGTCAAAAGGTGATTTAGGGTAATTTTGCGGAATATTTGAGGTCAGGGAGTATAGTAGAAGGCATTCCGGATGTGGCGGAGCCTTCCGTCGCCCGTAATGCCGATGCAGTCGAAGCGGCAGGGCGTATCCATTCCGAGCCCCCTGTATTTGAAATAAAGACTGGAGGCGCGGCTTATGCGGCGCCTTTTGTTGTAGTCGATAAAATCCAGGGGATTTCCGTAAGAGGAATTCCTGCGGAATTTTACCTCCACGAAGACATAGGTTTGACCGTCCTTAAAGATACCGTCTATCTCGCCGCATTTATTCCGTACGTTGCGGGCCACAAAGCGGTATCCCTTTGCCTTCAGGTATTCGAAGGCAAGCGTCTCATACCTGTCCCCGATGGCATGGGTATTCAATTTTCTTCTCATGAAATTCCTCCATGTAGCAGCCTCAGAACCTTAGGGAGCCGGCTGCTTTATATAGGTCTTTCTCTCGCTGTGGGTAAGGAGTCTCCCGATATTGGCGCGGTGCTGCCAATAGGCCAGGACCATCAGGGCAAAGAGGATAAGGTACATCTCTATGCGGGGACCGGGGGCCATGGCTCCGATGTCTCCGATGCCCAGCTGCCCGAAGACTATGACCTCTATGACGAGGCCCAGGTAGAGCATGAGAGAGCCCAGGGAAACGTAGTGGGTAGTAAAGAATATGCCAAAGAAGATGATCGCTTCAAGAGCAAGTATAACGGGGTTGAGGAGACCTACGATGAGGCCCGCGGTAACGGCGATACCCTTGCCGCCCTTGAACTTAAGGTAGAAGGGGAAGTCGTGGCCCAGGACCGCGCCCGCCGTGGCATAGACCTTGAGGAGCGGAACTATGTCCGGGTTGGATTTGTGGAAGAGGAGCCAGCTTATAAAGATGGCTACGAGGGTCTTTAGCATATCCCCCAGCAGCACTATGAGCCCGGCCTTGGGGCCTAAGGTCCTCAGGGTATTTGTGGTCCCCGCGTTTCCGGAGCCGTGCTGACGGATATCTATGCCCTTTGCCTTGCCGTATAAATAACCGGTCTGAACCAGTCCGCAAAAGTAGCCTATTATAAGCGATATTATTCTTGCTGCCATACTTTCCTTTCTGTCGCTTTATTGCGGCACCAGAAGAATTGAGGGGGCTTCCGGGAGCCGGAGAGCGTTATTTCTCCGATTCCTTTTCCCTTACTATAAATCTAAGCGGTGTGCCTCTGAAGGCAAAGGCCTCCCGCACCTTATTTTCCAGATACCTCAGGTATGAAAAATGCATGAGCTCCTTGGAGTTTACAAATACCACAAAGGTGGGAGGCTTGACTCCGACCTGGGTGGTGTAGCGGATCTTTAAGGCCTTGCCCTTATCCGAGGGAGGCTGCTGAAGAGTAGTAGCCTCATTTATTATCTCATTTAAGACCCCTGTCTGGATACGCCTGCAGGAGCTGTCTAAGGTCAGGTCTATCATTTCGAAGAGCTTATTTAAACGCTGGCCCGTTTCGGCCGAAATAAACACGAGCTCGGCATAGGGCATGAAGGAGAGGACGTTCCTGACCTTTTCGGTAAATTTCTTTACCGTGGAATTGTCCTTTTCTATAAGATCCCATTTGTTTACGGCTATGATACAGGCCTTGCCCATATCGTGGGCTATACCGGACACCTTGTCATCCTGTTCCGAAACTCCCTCGGAAGCGTCTATAACGACTATCACCACATCCGAGCGCTCCACGGCGCTGACCGTGCGAAGTATCATATAGTGCTCAAGCGAGGTGTCCACCTTGGATTTGCGGCGAAGCCCGGCTGTATCTATAAAGACGTACTCACGGCCGCCGCGGACTATCGTGGTGTCCACCGCATCCCTGGTGGTGCCGGCTATATCGGAGACCAGGACCCGGTTGGAGCCCAGGAGCTTGTTTATTATGGAGGACTTGCCCACGTTGGGCTTGCCCACTATCGCGACCCTGGGCCTGTCGTCGTCCTCCTCCTCTTCGGAGGAATCGGGCAGAAGCTCCACGACCCTGTCCATGAGGTCGCCGAGGCCCTTAAGCTGCGAAGCGGAGACGGCGATGGGGTCTCCCAGTCCCAGATTGAAAAATTCGTAGACGTCGTACTGGAATTTATTGATGTCGTCCACCTTGTTTACGGCCAGGACCAGCTGCTTTCCCGAACGGCGCAGCAGGTCGGCCACCTTCATATCGGCGTCGGAAAGGCCGGATCGGACGTCGGTCAGAAAAATTATGACATGGGCCGTCTCTATGGCAATCTGCGCCTGTGCACGCATGCCGGAGAGGAGCACATCCTTGGAATCCGGCTCTATACCGCCGGTATCCACTATGGTAAAATCTCTCCCGTTCCAGTTTATGTCCGTATATATTCTGTCTCTTGTAACGCCGGGAGTGTCCTCGACGATGGAGATCCTTTTACCCGCAAGTGCGTTAAAGAGTGTGCTTTTTCCTACGTTTGGGCGCCCTACAAGAGCGACTATAGGTCTCATTTAATCTTCTTCCCCCATTGCAATTTTGTGGACGAAGTCATATCCGTCTGATTTTACAATATGAATTTTTACTTGTAAAGACTCGGCGATCTCATCCGTCGTCGTGTCGTCAAGAAGTACCCTTTCACCGGAACGCAGCAGGTTTTCAGGCAGGTAGAGGGCCTCTCCCAGGGGCTTGTTCTTTAGCTGCGCGATAATGTCCCTGCCGGTCAGGAGTCCGCTGACGGTTATATCCTCTCCGAAGAAATCGTTCCTTATGGGATAGTAGGTGGCTTCAAGCCCGGGTACCATATTTTTAAGAGTGTCCAGCATATCGTTGATAAAGGGCGTCATTAGCCGGCCCCCGGCGAGGGATATCCTCCGGGCTCCGAAGTCCCTTGCCCCGTCAGCCATATCCTCCCGCAGCTCCCTGACGGCCTCCTCAAATTCGTCGAGAAAGCTCCTT
>JAFTEI010000182.1 GCA_017453965.1 Lachnospiraceae bacterium | reverse complement strand
TCTGCGAAGCGCGTCGTGGAATACGAGGGCAAGGCCTATGAGTATAGCTTTTCGATAGGCTATTGCCTGAGCCCCTCCCAGGGGATATTGCTGCACGACCTTGCGGCAAAGGCCAGCTTAGCCATGGAGAGCTCCAAGGAAGCCGGCGGCAGGGAAAGGGTGCCGAGGGGGAGCTGGGAGCGGATGACAGGCTGATCCCGAAGGGACTTCCCGGCGGCTTCTTTATCTACGACGCAAAAGGGGACGAGGAGATCTACTACGCCGACGAAAATGTCATACGGCTTTTTGGCTGCACTTCCATGGAGGAATTCAGGGAATATACGAATAACAGCTTTTCGGGAATGGTCTACCCGGAGGACCTGGAGAAGGTGGAAGGGGACATACAGAAGCAGACCATGTTCGGGGAAAAGCGCCATGACTATGTGCGCTACCGCATTCAGGCCAAGACCGGAGAGATAAGGTACATAGAGGATTTCGGCCACCTCCTTCACGGAGAGAACGGAAGGAGCTATTTCTACGTCTATATCGTGGACGTGGATAAGGACGAATATTACAACCGGAATAAAAACAGCTTTGCGGAGGCGCAGATTCTTTCGCTGAATTCTGAAATGGACATCTTGACGGGGCTCTTTAACATGCCGCGCTTTTACGAATGTGTTCAGGAGGAGCTGGGCAAGGAGGAGACCAGGAAGCTTAAAAATACCATCGTTTACATGGATATCTCCGATTTCAAGCTCTTCAACGAGCGCTTCGGCTTCCAGAAGGGGGACGAGCTTTTGTACAAGGTGGCAAGGAAGCTCTGGCAGAGCTTTGACGAGCATATCATAGCCAGGTTCTCCGACGACCATTTTGTGGTCTATACCCACGATGAAGATGTACTCGGGAAGATAGAGGATATTCAAAACGACCTCTCCGGCATGGTGGAGGGCACCAGGGTCACCCTCAAAGCGGGCATATATAATATGAAGGAAGAGCACTGCGACGTGGGGATAGCCTGCGACCATGCGCGCCTGGCCTGCAACGATTCCAAGCAGAGGTACGACATAAACTACAGTATCTATAACGATGAGCTGACCGAGCGCCTTAAGAGGCGGCAGTACATTGTCCACCATATAGATGAGGCGGTGGAAAAGGAGTATATCAAGGTCTTTTACCAGCCTGTGATCCGGGTAAGGACGGGAGAGCTCTGCGGCTACGAGGCCCTGGCCCGCTGGAAGGACCCGGACGTGGGGATGCTGTCCCCGGCGGATTTCATTGAGACGCTTGAGCAGTCCCATCTCATACACAAGCTGGACTGCTTTATAATAAAGAAGGTCTGCGAGGACTATAAAAAGCTGAAGGAGGCGGGAGAACCGCTGGTTCCGGTCTCGATAAATCTTTCCAGGCTCGATTTCGACTTATGCGACATAGGGCGAATCATCGACGATTACCGCGAGCAGTACGGTGTGCCGATGAATATGCTCGATATAGAGATAACGGAGAGCGCCTTAAACGACGATTCTGAGGGCATGAAGAAGGAGATAAAGAGGCTCAACGACTCCGGCCATCAGATATGGATAGACGATTTCGGCAGCGGGTATTCCTCGCTGAATGTCCTCGTGGAATATGTCTTCGACGTATTGAAGCTCGACATGCAGTTTTTACGGACCTACGACCACAACGAGAATATGGGGAAGCTCCTAGAGCAGATCGTCGCGGTCACGAATAAGCTGGGGAAGCTCGCCCTGCAGGAGGGAGTGCAGACAAAGGAGCACTATGAGTTCCTCAAGGCCATCGGCTGTGAGAAATGCCAGGGCTATTACTTTGGCAAGCCCCAGCCCATGGAGGAGACCAGGGAGACCACCCGCTCCAAGGGAATAGTCTGGGAGAAGGTAGGGTGATGCGCACGGATTTTGTAAGGAAAATGTCGCCTTCAAACGATGCCAGATGCGCTTGGCGCATCTAAACGGCATTCAAAATGTGCCACTGGCACATTTTGCGACCAAAATCCGGCGCAGCTCATGAACAAAACGGCAAGCCATTTTGTTCATGAGATCATATGTCAACCTCTCCCGTAAATACGGTCTCGGCGGGGCCGGTCATAAAGATATCTCCGCTTTCCCGGGACCATTCTATTGTCAATTCGCCTCCGCGCAGTATCAGCGTGGAGGTGTTTTCGCTTTTGCCATTCAAAACGGCGGCGGCCAGGACCGCGCAGGCGCCGGTGCCGCAGGCGAAGGTCTCGCCGGAGCCCCTCTCCCAGACCCTCATCTTAAGGTGTGTCCGGTCCAGGACCTGGACGAATTCGGTATTTACCCTGTCCGGGAAAAGGCTGTTGTTCTCGAATTTCGGGCCCAGTTTCTCGAGGTCAAGGCTCTCCGTATCGGGAACGAAGATGACGGCGTGGGGGTTGCCCATTGAAACGCAGGTTATGAGGTATTCCTTTCCGTCAACGGTCACAGGTTCGGAGACAATCTTTTCCCCGGGGAGGTTTACCGGTATGCTTGCCGGATCGAAGACCGGCGCTCCCATGTTGACGGTCACGGCGTTTACTTTTCCGTTTTCGGTAAAGAGCTTGAGGGTCTTGATTCCGGCGAGGGTCTCGACGGTGATCTCAGTCTTGTCGGTGAGGCCGTTGTCGTAGACGTATTTTCCCACGCAGCGGATACCGTTGCCGCACATCTTCCCCCGCGAGCCATCGAGGTTATACATCTCCATTTCGAAGTCCGCCTTGTCAGAGGGGTTTATGAAGATCATTCCATCAGACCCTATTCCGAAGTGCCTGTCGCTTAAACGCCTGGAGAGCGCCGCCTTGTCCGCGACCTGCTCCTCAAAGCCGTTTACATATATATAATCGTTTCCAATTCCATGCATCTTTGTAAATTTCATGAGATTCTTCCTTAAATATAATATTTGTTGGGGGGGTTATGTTAGGGGGTGTTGCATTAGTGCAAAATATAAAAATTTAGCCAGCAGTTCTTGGTGAATAGTGCCTGCGATTAGGCTTGGGCGAGCACTTGTCTGAGCGCAGGTTCGAAGACCGTAGGTCGCGCGAAACAAGCGAGTTGCGCAGAACAAGCCGCGTTTATGAGCGGGTGCTATGAGCCTAGAACTGGCTGAGCCTTTTATATTTTGTGCTAATGCAACACCCCCCTAACGTAAC
>JAFTEI010000020.1 GCA_017453965.1 Lachnospiraceae bacterium | reverse complement strand
CAGGGAATCCTGGTTCATAAAGATGACAGAGGTCCGGGAAGACCTCATAAAAAATAACGACAAGATCAACTGGATACCCGCTACGATAGGTACCGGGCGTTTCGGCGAGTGGTTAAGGAATATCCAGGACTGGGCCATCTCCCGTAACAGATATTGGGGAACGCCCTTAAATATATGGGAATGTCCCGACTGCCGCGAGAGGATCTCCATCGGCTCGCGAGAGGAGCTCTTCAAGCTTTCCGGCAACGAGGAGGCAAAGACCGTAGAGCTGCACAGGCCCTATATCGACAAGATAACGATAAAGTGTGCGAAGTGCGGCGGAGAGATGAAGCGCGTACCAGAGGTTATCGACTGCTGGTTTGATTCCGGGGCAATGCCCTTCGCGCAGCATCACTACCCCTTTGAAAATAAGGAGCTCTTTGACAGGCAGTACCCCGCTTCCTTTATTTCGGAGGCCGTAGACCAGACCAGAGGCTGGTTTTACTCACTGCTTGCCGAGTCTACGCTGCTGTTCAATTCTCCCTGCTATGAAAACGTAATAGTTCTGGGGCTTGTTCAGGATGAAAACGGGCAGAAGATGAGTAAATCCAAGGGCAACGCGGTAGATCCCTTCGATGCTCTTGAGAAGTTCGGAGCGGATGCCATTAGGTGGTATTTTTACATCAACTCGGCGCCCTGGCTTCCGAACCGTTTCCACGACAAGGCGGTCATCGAGGGACAGAGAAAGTTTATGGGAACCCTATGGAATACCTACGCTTTCTATGTACTCTATGCGAATATAGACAATTTCGACGCTTCAAAATATAGCCTCGACGCAGCTTCCGTATCGACAATGGATAAGTGGCTGCTTTCCAGGCTCGGGACCACGGTAAAGCAGACGGACGAGTACCTCGACAGCTACAGGATAACCGAGGCCGCCAAGTGCCTGCAGGATTTTGTGGACGAGATGAGTAACTGGTACGTGCGTCTTTGCAGAAAGAGATTCTGGGCAAAGGGCATGGAGCAGGATAAGATAAACGCTTACATGACGCTCTATACCGCCCTTGTGACCATCTCCAAGGCCGCTGCACCGATGATACCCTTTATGACAGAGCAGATATACTTAAATCTCGTATGCTCGATCGACAAGGACGCTCCGGAGTCAATTCACTTGACGGACTATCCGGTTCCCGACGAGCGCTTCCACGACGAGACTCTCGAGCGGGAGATGAAGGAGGTCATGGATATCGTCCAGCTGGGACGCGCGGCAAGAAATGCCTGCAATATCAAGAACCGTCAGCCCCTGCCGGCCATGTATGTGCGTGCAGCCGAGGTTCCGGATTTTTACAGGGATATAATCGCGCAGGAGCTCAACGTCAAGAGAATAGAGTTTACCGACGATGTGCGCGAGTTCACGACCTATACCTTCAAGCCCCAGCTTAAGACTGTGGGACCCAGGTATGGAAAGCTCATCGGAGGCATAAAGGAGCACCTGGCTTCCCTGGACGGAAATTCCACGATGGATGCGTTGAATTCCGGCGAGCCGGTGAAGTTTGACATCGATGGAAACGAGGTTGTATTATCAAAAGAGGATCTTCTTATAGAAGTAAGCAACAAGGAGGGCTTTGTGGAGCAGTCCTACGGTGGGATAACCGTAGTCATCGACACAAATCTTTCTGAGGAGCTTATCGAGGAGGGCTTTGTAAGAGAGCTGATCTCCAAGCTTCAAACTATGCGTAAGGAAGCCGGCTTCGAGGTGATGGACAAGATCCTTATCTACATAAAGGACAACGACAGGCTTTCCGGTTACCTGGAGAAGAACAGGGAGACCGTCATCGGAGAGGCCATGGCTGACGATATCGTGACCGGAAGCACCGATGGATATGTAAAAGAGTGGGATATAAACGGGGAGAAGGTAACTCTCGGCGTTAAAAAAAATATATAAAACTTAGGAGGAAAACGGATGCTCGCGGAGAACAAGCAATTCGACAAGGAAAAGTTCAAGAAAGAACTGAGCGACAACATCAAGGTGCTTTTCAGAAAGACCATCAAGGAGGCTGATGAGCAGCAGATATTTCAGGCTGTCTGCTACACGGTCAAGGACTCCATTATCGAAAAATGGATGGAGACGCAGAGGGCTTACGACAAGGAGGATCCCAAGACGGTCTATTACCTGTCCATGGAGTTCCTGATGGGACGTGCCCTCGGCAATAACCTCATTAATTTATGCGAGTACGACGGCGTAAAGAAGGCCCTGAAGGAGCTCGATATAGATATCAATGTGGTAGAGGATCAGGAGCCCGACGCGGCTCTGGGCAACGGAGGTCTCGGAAGACTTGCTGCCTGCTTCCTCGATTCCCTTGCAACGCTGGGATACAGCGCATACGGCTGCGGTATCCGCTATAAATACGGAATGTTCAAGCAGAAGATCAAGGATGGCTATCAGATGGAGGTGCCCGATGACTGGCTTCGGGACGGCAACCCCTTTGAGCTGAGGAGACGTGAATATAAGAAGGAAGTAAAATTCGGAGGCTATGTAAGGGTCGAGACCGATTCCACTGGCCGCAATCACTTTATCCAGGACGGCTATCAGTCCGTTATGGCGGTTCCCTACGATATGCCCATAGTCGGCTACGGAAACGGCATCGTCAATACCCTCCGTATCTGGGACGCAGAGCCTGTCGAGTGCTTCCAGCTCGATTCCTTCGACAAGGGAGATTACAGGAAGGCTGTAGAGCAGGACAACCTGGCCAGAAACATAGTGGAGGTTCTCTATCCGAACGACAACCACTACGCAGGCAAGGAGCTTCGTTTAAAGCAGCAGTATTTCTTCATTTCCGCCTCCGTTCAGGAAGCTGTGGAGAAGTATATGCGCAAGCACGATGACGTAAGGAACTTTGCCGAGAAGAACGTATTCCAGCTGAATGACACTCATCCTACGGTGGCGATACCCGAGCTCATGAGGATACT
>JAFTEI010000181.1 GCA_017453965.1 Lachnospiraceae bacterium | reverse complement strand
TTTATAACAAAAAGGATGCCGTATTTATGCGGCTTCTGGCGTTTTGCAAACGCCTAAGTCTGCTTTAGGAGAAAGGAGCTGTCACTATGAGAAGGCTCATCAGCGCCGACATAAACCGGATCATGCATAAAAAGCTATTATGGGTCTGCCTGGGGCTGGGAATTCTCCTGCTTGGAGCGGCCGCATTAGGCTTTAAGGTCGCCTTTGTCTGGGACGGCTCGATCTTTGCCTATGCGATGAGCTTCGCCATCCCTTTTCTGGAGTTTATCTTCGGAATCCTTACTCTCGTATACGTTTACGGGGAGGAGCTCCGCTCCATGACCATGATCACTGCCATAGGCCGCGGACTTACACGGGAAAAGCTGATACTCGCAAAATTTCTGGACACCGTAATAATTTCTGTAATGATCAACGGGGTAATGGCCCTGTTCATCTTCATATTCCAGCTAATTTCCGGTGCCAATATGACGCAGGGCCAGGGGACTTTAGTCTATCTCACGGTCTTTACAGGCCTATACAGGACTTTGGGCTACCTGACCACTTCTGCCCTTTTCCTGTTCATTACCTGGAGCATACCCTTGTCCGTCCTCGTATACTCAGCCTTTAATCTGCTGATTCCGACAGCCTTCCTGCTCTTTACCGACTCAACAGCCGTGGCAGTATTGCATATCGACCGTTATTATTTCGGAAGCATCGCCGGAATGGCTCTTACAGATTTCGTGCTGGGTCTCCCCGCGGAGGGCGCCGCCCTCTATTTAACGGGCTTCCTCGCCTATATATTCCTGCCCCTGATACTGATGATGCTGGTTTTCAGAAAGAAGGAGCTGGACTTTTAGATCACCGCCTGTAGCTGCCGTATTTCTTTTTAAATTCCTGCTTATTGGCATACATCATCTTATCGGCGCGCTTAACGACATTCGCCGTCATATCCCCGCTCTTATATTCCGCAAGGCCGATGGAGGCCGAATACCTCTCCCAGGGCTCGGCATTTTTCTTCGCAAAGGACGTTTTGAAATCCATCGTCGCATGGATATAAAGGTCGTGCCGCTTCTCGTAATCCTCGCCGGTAAGGAGAATCGCGAACTCGTCCCCGCCTGTCCTGTAAACCGGGGAATGCCGGAAAGTATTACATATCATCCTGCTGCAGCCCATGATATATTTGTCACCCGCATCGTGGCCATAGGTATCATTGACCTGCTTTAAGTTGTTTATATCCACTATAGCCACCGCAAAAGCGGTATTGCCGGCAAGGATCTCCCTGTCATTGAGACCGGTATCCCGCATGAAAGCCGCCTTATTCCCCACTCCGGTAAGGCCGTCCTTGAAGGTCATTTTGCTTATCTCCTCTATGGCCTTCTCCTTGTCCTCGATCTCATTTTTGGCCCTGTTCAGGCTCGTCATATAGTACAGGCTTTCCTTCATGGACGAGTTGAGGCTGGTATAGAGCTTGCCTATCTCGTTGTCAAGGTGTATCCCCAGCTCCTCAAGGGACTGCACGTTTCTGAAGCGGTCAGTTTCGGTATTGTAGACGAAGCCGTCCAGGCAGTCCTCTATCCGCTCCAGAGGCCGGGTTATCCTCCTTCTGATAAAATAGATATTTAAAAACAGGATAATGAGCATTATAACTCCCAGCATGCCCATAAGCTTTATCACGAAAAGAACATCCTGAGAATGCATATATTCCATGGAAAAATCCACACAGGCACTGCAAAGGTAGTTCCCGTTTTCATCACGTATGGGCCTGACGTAGGAAAAAAGATGCTCTCCGTCCTGGGTATGCACCGTATGGTAGACAGGCTCCTCGCCGTGGATTATCTTATCTATCTCCGAGGCAAAGGGCTCGTCCACCTCGTATTCGCTTCCCACCCATTCCAGGTTTTCCTGCGTAGGCGTTTCGGTATATTCCTCGTCCAGGTCTATGACCACAGTAGCCAGAGGCTTGTCCCCGTCATCATGAAATCTGTATATATACAGATAATAAGTATCCGGATAGTTGTCCCTCAAAGAGAAATAATATTTAAGGGTATCCAGATATTCCCGGGACTGATAGTTTTTCTCGATAAATTCATCGATCTTGTCCGTATCCAGGGCTTCGGCCATGAGATTGGTCACGCCCTCAGCCATACGGGTATAATTGACCTCCATCATCCGCTCAAACCTGTTATATACGATCAAAATAATGATCAGAGCTATGATCACATAGCTTAATATATAGAGAAAAGGCAGGCGAAACGAAAGAGAATGCAGTTTTTTCTTCAAAGCACGACCTTCCTGTTTAATGCTCCGTCATCGGAGGAATCTGATAAAGCTTTCTCTCAATCTTCTTTTTGCGCTTTTGTAAATATTCTACTGTTTTGGTTGCCTGTTCCACTTCAGCAATTTCCAGGGCATCCTCAACAATATCCAGTTGGTCAAATAAATGTCCGTTATATTCTTTTTCAGATTCATATGTAGGCATAACTTTAACCTCCTTTCAAGGGAATGCTTCAAAAATATTATATCATATAAGCTTGTTATTTTTGCGGATAAGACGTATATTTTTTAGTACAAAACCGGGAGGATGTGCGATGAGCGATGAGATCGGCTTTTTCGCTCTGGCCTTTATCATATTCATAATCATGCACGTCTTCAACCTGTGGGGCGACGACGACGGCAGCAGCAACAACAACTCTCAGCCGGGCTATGGGCAGACGGAGCAGGCCGGAGAGGCTGACGACGAATTTGAATTTGACAACGAAAGTATATAGCGCAAGCAGAGCCGCATAACTGCGGCAGAAAGGAAGAATAATGGATTACGCAAAGGAATCACTTAAGCTGCACGAGGAATGGAAGGGAAAGCTCGAGGTCATATCCCGGGTCCCCGTTAAAAACAAGGAGGACCTGTCCCTGGCCTATACACCGGGCGTGGCCCAGCCCTGCCTGGAGATACAGAAGGATATCAACAAATCCTACGAGCTTACGAGGCGCCACAACATATGCGCCGTAATAACCGACGGGACCGCTGTTCTGGGCCTGGGAGACATAGGCCCGGAGGCCGGAATGCCCGTAATGGAAGGAAAATGCGTGCTCTTTAAGGAGTTCGGCAATGTGGACGCCTTCCCGCTTTGCGTAAAGAGCAAGGACGTGGATGAATTCGTAAACGCGGTGGCGCTGATCTCCGGCTCCTTCGGAGGCATCAACCTCGAGGATATTTCGGCTCCGAGATGCTTCGAGATAGAGAGGAAGCTTAAGGAGAAGACCGATATACCCATCTTCCACGACGACCAGCACGGCACGGCGGTGATCACCCTGGCCGGCCTCACCAACGCCCTGAAGGTAGTTGGGAAACGCAAGGAAGATGTAAAAATAGTCACCTCGGGTGCCGGCGCAGCGGCCATCGCCATAGTAAAGCTCCTGCTCTCCGCGGGCTTTAAGGATATCACCATGTGCGACCGCAAGGGCGCGATCTACGAGGGCAGAGAGGGGCTCAACTGGATCAAGGCGGAGATGGCAAAGGTCACCAACCTGGAGAAAAAAGCCGGAAGCTTAGCGGATATGCTGGTCGGAGCGGATATTTTCATCGGCGTTTCGGCACCGGGCATGGTCACCACCGAAATGGTAAAGACGATGAATAAGGACGCGATAATCTTTGCCTGCGCAAACCCGACTCCCGAGATCTTTCCCGAGGACGCAAAGGCAGGCGGGGCGAAGGTCATAGCCACCGGCCGCAGCGACTTCCCGAACCAGATAAATAACGTCCTGGCCTTCCCCGGAATCTTCAGGGGCACCTTTGACGTGCGGGCCAGAGATATCAACGAGGAGATGAAGATGGCCGCCGCAAAGGCCCTCGCAGACCTTATCCCGGAGAGCGAGCTCAGCGCAGACCACATAATCCCCTACGCCTTCGACCCGGCTGTAGGCCCGGCAGTCGCCAGGGCCGTAGCAAAGGCCGCTGTAGATTCCGGGGTTGCGAGGGTGTAAGGCTCCGGGCAGCGGCCGGCCTGGTGTACTGACACGTTCAAAAAAATATTGAAAATATGGGACTATGAAACTATAATAGCACTGATTATCAATATAGGTTATAGCAAACCTGTATGGGCCTTTTACGGCAGCAGGCGGACATGCTTTGACGCGCAAGGCGCGGCAGTATCGCGTTTCAAGCCGCTAAAGGGGCTCACAAAAGAGAGGAGGAGAATTATGAAAAGAAACGGATTATTGAAAAAGTTGCTTTCTGTAACCGTCGCTTCATGCATGGTTATGGGACTTACTGCCTGCGGCGGAGCAGGTGCGGCAGGCGGAGCCGCCGGCGGCGACACTGGTGCGGCTGCGGCTGAGAGCGGAGCGGCTGAAGGCTCAGGAGCAGCTTCGGGCGCGGCTATCAAGATCGGCGGCTCGGGCCCCCTTACAGGACCGGCTGCAGTATACGGAAATGCCGTTAAGGCCGCTGCAGAGCTGGCAGTAGAAGAGGTCAACGCCAAGGGCGGGCTTCAGTTCGAGCTCGATTTCGAGGATGATACCCACGATGCAGAGAAGGCGGTTACGGCTTACGGAGTGCTGAAGGACTGGGGTATGCAGGTTTCCCTGGCAACGGTTACATCGGCTCCCGGAGCTGCGGTTTCCCCTATGTATAAGGACGACCACATCTTCGCGATCTCGCCCTCGGGTTCATCCCTTGCGGTAATCTATCAGGACCCCGACAACGCGGCCAGCCCTTACGGAAATGTATTCCAGATGTGCTTTACCGACCCCAACCAGGGAGTTGCAAGTGCTGACTACCTCGCTGCACACACGGACCTCGGCAGCAAGATCGCCGTGATCTACAAAAACGACGACAACTATTCCAGCGGAATCTTCGCAAAGTTTAAGAGCGAGGCCGAAACCAAGGGCCTTTCCATCGTATATGAGGGCACCTTCGACGACTCAAATGCTTCGGACTTCACTGTTCAGTTAAAGAAGGCGCAGGATGCCGGCGCAGACCTGCTCTTCCTGCCTATTTACTACGATCCCGCTTCCCTTATCCTGACACAGGCCAACCAGATGGGCTATGCCCCCACCTTCTTCGGTGTCGACGGAATGGACGGTATCTTAACTCTCGAGGGCTTCGATACCTCGCTTGCAGAGGGCGTATATCTGCTTACACCCTTCTCGGCTGACGCTACCGACGACCTTACCAAGAACTTCACGGCCAACTACAAGGCCCGCATGAATGACGAGGTTCCCAACCAGTTTGCGGCGGACGCCTATGACTGCGTATATGCCATCGCCCAGGCCTGCGAGGCTGCCGGAGTTACGGCTGATATGAGCGCTACCGATATCTGCGACGCTCTTACTTCACAGTTTACCTCGATGACCTTCAACGGACTTACCGGTCAGAACGTGACCTGGTCGGCAAGTGGAGAGGTTTCCAAGTCTCCCAAGGCCGTTAAGATCGAAAATGGCGTGTATGTAGGCGTAGAGGACTAAGAAATCAATGAGGCAGATAAATATCTGTCCGTGACAAATAGTGCAAGGCTGTCAAAAGGGACGAAGGGTTTCTCAAGGCAGTCTTGCATTTTTTTGATTATTGGTTAAAATTTATTCTTAGTATGTGCACTTTATCGCGCGACTCATTAACAAAAGGGGAAAGCTTGTGTTAATGAAGAGATTTATGATTTCGGGGGAGGATCTCTATGGATTTCTTGTCATATCTGATAAACGGCCTGGGGTTGGGCAGCGTTTACGCCATCATCGCCCTGGGCTACACCATGGTCTACGGAATTGCCAAAATGCTGAACTTCGCCCACGGCGATGTCATCATGATAGGCGCGTATGTGGCGTTTTTCGCCTTAAACAATTTCGGGCTGCCGCTGCCGGCGGCGGTGATACTTTCGATAGTGGTCTGCACGGCGCTGGGAGTTACCGTTGAGCGTCTGGCTTACAAGCCCCTGCGGCAGGCCTCCAGCCTTTCCGTACTGATAACGGCCATCGGCGTGAGCTACTTCCTTCAGAACGCGGCGCAGCTTCTATGGTCATCCTCTACAAAGGTCTTCCCCACCATAATTCCCAATGGCGGGATATCTCTGGGGGCCTTAAGTATTTCATACCTGACCCTTATTACGATCACGACCTGTGTCCTGGTCATGATATGTCTGACCCTCTTTATAAACCGCACAAAGACGGGCCGCGCCATGAGAGCCTGCTCGGAGGACAAGGGCGCTTCCACCCTCATGGGTATCAATGTGAACCGTATCATTTCCATCACCTTTGCAATAGGCTCGGGACTGGCGGCCATTGCGGCAGTGCTGCTTTGCGCCACCTACCCTTCGGTATTCCCGACCCTCGGCGCCATGCCCGGCATAAAGGCCTTTACGGCGGCGGTCTTCGGCGGAATAGGCTCCATCCCCGGGGCTTTCCTCGGCGGGCTGCTCCTTGGGGTTATCGAGATCTTTGCAAAGGCCTATATTTCCACCCAGCTTTCGGATGCCATAGTCTTTGCAGTGCTGATAATCGTACTGCTCATCAAGCCCACCGGACTTCTCGGTAAGCGCGTAAGAGAGAAGGTGTGACACATTTAAGGATTGCCGCCGATGAGAGGCAGCTAAAGCTGCGCGGCGGCAAGTAGGCAAGCCGCTAAAGCGGCTCACAATTCATGGAGAAACAGAATATGAAAAAATTCAGTATCGGAAATCTTTTCAGCAGGAAAAAGCGGGGACGCACCATCTCATTTCTGATGGTGATAGTCGCCTATATCATAATGCAGACCATGATGAGCACCGGGAGCCTCTCAAGCCTGTTTTCGGGCCTCCTGGTTCCCCTTTGCTGCTATATCGTAGCCGCTATCGGGCTCAACTTAAACGTCGGCGTTTCGGGGGAGCTGAACCTTGGACAGGCGGGCTTTATGAGCGTCGGCGCCTTTACGGCGGTCTCGGTCTCGGGCTACCTTGCCGCAGGAATTCCCAATCCCGTCATAAGGCTCATCATTTCGATAATCGCCGGAGTCATTGCGGCGGCGATCTTCGGAATATTGATCGGAGTGCCGGTCTTAAAGCTCGAGGGCGACTATCTCGCCATCGTAACCCTGGCCTTTGGACAGATCATAAAAAGTATCGTTACTAATATGTACTTAGGCTTCGACGAAAACGGCTTCCAGTTCAGCTTTGTGGACAACAATACCAAGCTCGCCCCCGGTGGAAAGATGCTCTTAAACGGGCCCATGGGCGCTACTGGCACCGAGCGTATCTCGACCTTTACGATGGGAGCCATACTTATAATCATCTCGCTCTTTATCGTATATAACCTGATGTTTTCCAGGTGCGGCCGGGCGATAATGGCCGCCAGAGACAACCGGATCGCCGCAGAGTCGGTGGGCATCGGCATCTCAAGGACAAAGATGCTGGCCTTTGTAATCTCCGCCAGCCTGGCCGGGGCCGCAGGAGCACTTTACGGCCTCAACTACTCGACACTCGTTCCCGCCAAATTCGATTTCAACACCTCCATACTGATACTCGTGTACGTAGTGCTGGGAGGCCTTGGAAATATGACCGGAACCATCATAGCGACGGTCATCCTCGTACTCCTGCCGGAGCTTCTGCGTTCCATGCAGGACTACAGAATGCTTATCTACGCCGTGGTGCTGATAGTCATAATGTTGCTTACGAACAACGAGACGGTCATCACCAAACTGAAGCTGCTGCAGAAGAGCTTGGGGGGAGGTGCAAAAAATGTCTGATAAACGACCCGTTCTGGATGTCAGGGAGCTAGGGATAGATTTCGGCGGACTTACCGCGGTAAACGATTTTTCAATGCAGGTCTACGACAATGAGATCGTGGGACTCATAGGCCCCAACGGAGCCGGGAAGACCACCGTATTCAACATGCTCACCAAGGTCTACCAGCCCACACGGGGGACCATCCTGTTTGACGGCGAGGACACCGGGAAAAAGAGCGTTGTCGATATGAACAAGGCCGGGATAGCCCGTACCTTCCAGAATATCAGGCTGTTTTCCCAGCTTTCGGTCCTGGACAACGTAAAGACCGGCTACCACAACCGCAGCGCCTATTCGCCGCTGACCGCGATCCTAAGGCTCCCCGCGTACTACGCAAGGGAGCGTGAGATAGACAAAAACGCCAGAGAGCTTTTAAAAATCTTCGGGCTGGAGGAGGAGGCTGAAAACCTCGCCTCGAACCTCCCCTACGGCGCCCAGAGGCGTCTGGAGATCGCCCGGGCCCTGGCTACGGGGCCGAAGCTTTTGCTCCTGGATGAGCCTGCCGCGGGCATGAATCCGCAGGAGACCGAGGAGCTCATGGACATGATACGCCTTGTGCGGGATCATTTTAAGATAGCCATCCTGCTCATAGAGCACGATATGAAGCTGGTCATGGGAATCTGCGAGCGCATAACGGTACTGAATTACGGAATGATGCTGGCCGAGGGAAGCCCTGAGGAGATACAGGCGAATCCCGCGGTCATCAAGGCATATCTGGGAGAGTAGGATATTGACGTTCGGAAAGTCCGGGCAGCGGCAAAACCAATCCATTACGGAGGAAGCAAATGCTTAAGATTACGGATCTAAAGGTAAGTTACGGAATGATAGAGGCCATCAAGGGGATATCCTTTGAGGTCAGGGACGGAGAGATAGTTACCCTTATCGGGGCGAACGGAGCCGGTAAGACCACGACGATGCACGCCATATCCGGGCTTTTAAAGCCCACCTCCGGCAGCATTATGCTGGACGGCACGGAGCTGACGCAAATAGCCCCTCACAAGATCGTAAGCCTGGGGCTGGCCCAGGTTCCTGAGGGGAGACGGGTCTTCGCGGAACAGACAGTTCAGGAGAACCTGATACTGGGGGCCTATTCCAGAAAGGATAAGGAAAATATCGGCGCAGATCTGGAATACGTCTTTTCCCTGTTTCCGAGGCTACAGGAGAGGAGCACCCAGACCGCGGGAACGCTTTCCGGCGGAGAACAGCAGATGCTGGCCATGGGAAGGGCGCTTATGGCAAAGCCCTCCATCCTGCTTCTGGACGAGCCCTCGATGGGTCTTTCGCCGCTGCTGGTATCGGAGATCTTTCATATAATCGAGGAGATAAATCAAAAGGGGACTACGGTCCTGTTGGTTGAGCAGAACGCGAAGAGGGCGCTCTCCATCGCGAACCGGGCCTATGTGCTGGAGACGGGCTACATCACCCTTAGCGGCACGGGAGAAGAGCTGGCAAGGGATGAGAGAGTGAAAAAATCATATTTAGGAGGCTGAGCAGGCACCGGAGGTTCTGATACATTGTGAGCCTGCTCTGCTGATTTGCTTCGCAAATCAGTCACTACGTTGTGATTGGTACTACCGAAGGTTCTGATACATTGTGAGCCCACTCTGCTGATTTACTGCGTAAATCAGTCACAACGTTATCAAAGGAGGTACTATTATGTACGTAAAAGATCATATGACAACGAATGTGTTTACTGTTACCGGGGACACGGTGATTTCAAAGGCCGTGGACATCATGGCGAAGAATCATTTTCACCGCCTGCCCGTGACCGATGAAAGCGGAAGGCTCGTCGGCCTTGTGACGGGAGGACTTGTAGAGGAGAGCAGCGGCTCAAAGAACACCTCCCTTTCCATCTACGAGCTCAATTACCTGCTCTCGAGGACAAAGGTCTCGGACATCATGATAAAGGACGTAAAGACCGTCAAGCCCGACCTCTTTATCGAGGAGGCCTCACAGATAATGATCGACAACGAGATAGCCGTCCTGCCCGTAGTGGACGAGGGCAACAAGGTCATCGGTATCATAACGGAGAAGGACATCTTCCAGGCCTTCAACGACCTCTTAGGCTACCACCACACCGGGACGAAGTTCGTCATCGCCTGCGAGGATCATCCGGGCTTTCTCATAGGTATAACAAAATGTTTTGCCGAAAATAATGCCAACCTCGAATCTCTGGCCGTATATCATAGTGAGGAACGCGGCACTGAGCTCGTCATAAAGGCGACCGGAGAGATCTCCGTTGAAAATATGACCACGGTTTTAAAGGATGCGGGCTATAACCTCATAGACATCGCCCAGACCCTCCCGGGCGGGGAAATAAAACACTTTTAAGGAGACCTGATAACTATTGCAAATGAAGAAAAGAACTTCACTCAAGAAATCTCTGCTCACCAAAATAATAATTTTCGTGGCGGTGATGATCGTCATTATTACGTAGATGAGGGAGCCTTCCTCGACGGCTCGGGCTGGATTCCCGACGACACCTTCGTATTTACTGACAGGCCCTGGTATCAGGACTTGCCTCCGTTCGAGCCTGGAAAACTGCATAGATAAAAAAGTCTTTAACAAGTGAAAAAAGACCGATAATGGGGACGGTTCTGCGATTGATTATCTCAACTTTTCTTCAATCCAGACGTCCCCTGATTGACTTGACCGACCGGTCGAGAATCCCCTTCATGCAGGCGATGGCTATGCCGTAGTTGGTGATGGGGACGCCCTGAGCCCTTGCCAGGCCATAACGGGCGCGGGCCTCGGCGGGGTTTAACATGCAGGCTCCGCAGTGTATGATGAGATCGTATTTGCTCAGATCTTCGGGAAATTCCGTGCCGGAGCTAAGGTCTATTGTGGGGTTTGCGCCGGTAAATTCCCTTATCCATTTCGGCAGCTTCACCGAGCCGATATCCCCGCACTGCCTGTGGTGGGTGCAGCCCTCGCTTATCAGTACCCCATCCCCGTCCTTAAGGCTCTTTAACCTGTCCGCGCCCTCCAGAGAGGGCTCCAGATTTCCCTTATACCGCGCCATCAATATGGAAAACGACGTCAGAGGTATTTCAGGCGGAACGATCTTACTGACCTCCGCAAATACCTGCGAATCCGTTATGACCATTTTCGGGGGTTCTTTTAGCGCCTTCAGAGTTTCCCTTAATTCGCTGTCCCGGCAGACTACAGGAATCGCGCCGTGGTCCAGCGCATCCCTTATGACCTGCTGCTGCGGCAGGATGAGCCTGCCCCTGGGCGCTGCCTTGTCTATCGGCACTACCAGCACTAGCTTATCCCCCCTGGACACGAGGTCTCCGATGAGCTCGTTTTCCTGGGGGAGGTCTTTTAGCATTCCGGCGGCCAGCTCCTTTAATTCGTCTATATTGACGCCATTCAGGGCACTGACGGTGATTTCGTTGTTTTCGCTGCCGCCGGCCGCGGTATTTTCGCTGTCTGCGCCGCCGACCGGCTTTTCGTTGCCGCCGCTGCCTGCGGTCAGATCCGCCTTGTTCCAGGCTATTATATACGGGATGTTCTTTTCCCTGAAAAGGGCGATCAGCTTCTCGTCGGACTCGCTTTTGCCGACAGTCTTATCTATAACCAGCACTGCAATATCCGTCTTCCTTAAGACCTGCAGCGTCTTTTCCATCCTCAGGTCCCCCAGGACGCCCTTATCGTCCATCCCGGCGGTGTCGATTATGACCACCGGCCCCAATGGCTGTAATTCCATCGCCTTTTGCACGGGATCAGTCGTGGTGCCGTGTTCTTCGGAAACAATGGAAAGCTTCTGACCGGTAAAGGCGTTGACGAGACTGGATTTGCCGGCATTGGTGCAGCCGAAAAAGGCTATATGTTTTCTCTCCCCGGAGGGAACGTCGTTGAGGCTCATTTTATTCCTTTCTGCCGCTTTTTAAGCGGCGGGCGCATTTCGCCGGTGGCTTCTAAGGGGCTGTCGTGTTAGCAGATATTCAAATGGCTCTGACACGACAGCCCCTCAAACCCTGGATGGTCGCCGCGGTCGGTGACTATCCGGTAGCCTATGGAGGCCATCCGTGCCGACAGGCAGTCCTTACACTGCGCAGATTCGTCCCCCGTGCATATTTTATTGTCGTAGAGCAGATATTTCTTCCTGACCCCGGTGGGAGAGAGGTTCGGCATGACAACGTTGGCTCCTGACTTTATTCCGAGCTCCCTGCCAAGGGGATGTATCGTGCCTAAGGCCGTCGTCGCCGGAAGCAGCACCTCCGGGAGCATAAGGCGGATGAGCCCGAGCAAAAACAGGGTCTCCTCGAGAGTTCCGCTTTTCATATCCTTAAAGGGCGTATCGTGGTGAGCTATAAAGGGGCCGATCCCCACCATCTGAGGCTTGAGCTCCTTCAGGAAGAGAAGGTCCTCCGCAATATTTTCCTCTGTCTGATAGGGTGAGCCCACCATGAAGCCGGCGCCGACCTGGTAGCCTATGGCCTTGAGGTCGTAAAGACACCTCTTCCTGTTTTCGCAGGAGAGATTTTCGGGGTGCAGCCTTGCATAGTGCGCCGGATTCGCCGTTTCGTGGCGCAGAAGATACCTGTCCGCCCCCGCATCGAAATAGGCCTTATAGCTTTCGTAGCTTTTTTCCCCGATGGACAGGGTTACGGCGCAGTCCGGATGCCGTTCCTTAATACCCGAAACCATAAGGCATATATCGTCGTCGCTGTAAAAGGCGTCCTCTCCCCCCTGCAGCACGAAGGTACGAAAGCCCAGCGCATAGCCTTCGTCACAGCAGGCGTATATCTCGTCAGCAGTTAGACGGTAGCGCTGGGCATTGGCATTTCCCGCACGGATACCACAATAATAACAGTCGTTACAGCAATAATTTGTAAATTCGATCAAACCCCTTACGTAGACCGCGTCGCCGTAGATCCGCTTTCTCAGGGCGTCCGCCTTTTTGAATAAATATTCAGAAAGCTCCCGGTCCTCACCGCGGTTTTTAAGAAGAAATACCCAATCCTCGCGGTTTAGCTTGTGCTCCGCCTCAAGAATATTTATTAAATTATAGGCCTGTTTCAAATCTCCTGACATATAAGCTTGGAATACCAGTAGCCGGAATCCTTAATGATACGCTCCTGGGTGCGATAATCCACATAAACCAGACCGAAACGGGAGGAAGAGGAGTAGCCGCTGGCCCACTCGAAGTTATCGAGGAGTGTCCAGTGGAAATATCCCCTCACGTCCACGCCGTCCTTTTGAGCTTTTTCCAGGGCCCTCAGGTATCGTTCCGTAAAATCGATTCTCTGAGGGTCGTGAACCTTTCCGTCCAGGGAGATCACATCGTTTACCGCCGCACCGTTTTCTGTGATATAGAAAGGCAGCCTGTAGCGATCATAGAGAAATTTGGGACCCCAGTAGAGGGCTTCCGGAGTGACCGGCCAGCCCAGACCTGTGCTCGGAAAGCCGTCATAGCGCTCCACATCCTCGCTTTCTCCGTTTTCTCCCATTCTGACTGCGTAGCCGTTATAGATATTCTGTCCGTAAAAATCCAGGGGCTGGTTTATAAGCTTAAGATCGGCGTCACTGATTTCCGGGAGGAAGGGTTCATATTTTTTCAGGGCATCTTCGGGGTATTTTCCGAGAATCATCGGATCCGACCACCAGGCAACATTCCAGGCCCAGTTGCTCTCC
>JAFTEI010000180.1 GCA_017453965.1 Lachnospiraceae bacterium | reverse complement strand
GCATTGGAGCTGCTTTAGCAGCGCCAATGCGAGTTTGAAAGTCATGTATCGACATGACTTTCAAGCTTTTCTTCCTTTCTCTTCCTTGAATTTATAATTATTAATATCACAAATAGACACCAGCCAGCACAGCTCGCAATGCTTCCCTCCAGAAGATACGGGGTGTGGTACTTAAGACAGACCTCATGCTCTCCTGCCGGGATATCCAGGGCCGAAGACATATAATTTGCGCGGTAGAGCTCCTGCCTGTTCCCGTCCACAAAGGCCTCCCAGCCCGCCGAATAGGGTACTGACAGATAGAGGAGCTTGGGGCCATCAAAGGAAACCTTTCCGCTGATCTCATCCACGCCCAGGTTCTCGTCCATAAGAACGTTCTCCTTTAACTTCGCGTTCCTCTCTGCAAAATTTGTCATGTCGTGCCCATAAACCAGAAGCTCATTAATATTGTATATGCCCGGCTCCGCAAATGCAATGACAACCGTGGAGACCCCTATGTCCCCGTAGCCGAAATTTACCAGAAACTCGTGCTTTCCGCTGTATTTCTTATCATAAGGCGAGAAATAATTAAAGCCCTTCTTTCTCCCGTATTCATCCACAAAGGAAAACGAGGTCTTCCAGTTCTTTTCAAGAGAGGGCTGCCGCAATATCTCCCTCTTTTCGGAAGCCTCCTTGAGCTCGAAGGCCGTCCGGCTGTAAAGATGGGACGGGTCATATAGTTCATCGTCTCCGAAATACCTCTGATAATCGGTCACGGGCTCAAAGGTGAGGCCGTCCATTCCAACCATGAGCTCCATACCCGAGGTATCGGCGCCTATATTTATCGTAAGCTCTGTTCCCCCGCTGGTGGTGATATACTTATTGCCGTCTATCTTAAGCTTCTCTTCGTCGTACTCCAGGGTATAGGGAAGGCTGACCACATTGGTTTTGTAGTCGAGGGCGCCGACTTCCGGCTCGGGCGTCTGGCTCAGGTCCAGTACCGCCGCGTCGAGCATAATGTCCTCTCTCTCCAGGAGATTCAACTTATGCGCATCCTCAAGGGAATAGTAGTGATCGTAGGCAAAGCCCATCGGCAGGAAATAGTCATTTTTATAGACAGAGCCCCTGGAATCCAGGGCACCCTCTATCTCCGCCCTCTGACCCTCGGTGAGCGTATCGACTCCCAGCTCCGCCTTGAGCTCCTCCAGCTTAGCGTTCCTCCGGCTCTCGGAATAGTCGACCTGACCCACCATCGAAAAGCCGTAGGGAACATTCGGGATGTCCCCGTCATAGCCGTCCCCGTAGTACCTGACTGAGGCAATATCGGTCGCTATGGTCCTCTCGTCATAGTCAAAGGGCGCCACACTGTCGTTATTTCTCATTCCAAGAGTCTGCATGAATTCATCCTCATAGGGATTTAAGGTAGACAGGTAGAACGAGGTGGAGGAAAGTCCCGTCAGAAGCCCGGGATTTATACCCCCGATATTTACCACCCTGTAAAAATCGTCAAAGCCCTCCTTGGCCGCTATTCCCCTGACCACATCGGTGGAATCCACCTCCGTCTTAAGTGTCTTTTCCACCTCCAGGGTGCGCCTTCCGCTCTCAGAGGGAGAAAACATATAAAACCAGCTTACAAACACAAAGAGCAGTGCACAGAGGAAGGCAGTGAGCCGGTACATATCCTGCCCCAGGATCTTCGCCCCGCTTCTTCCCCTTTCCGTACACAGAAAAAGGAAGATGAAGGCCTCTGCAATTCCGGTAAGGGAATACTTTGTATCCGCTCCCTCGAGCATGATCAGCGCCGCGAAATATATCAGACAGCCGATGAACACCAGCCACCCCTGACACGCCTCCATCTCAAACATCCTGTCCCACATGAGCGTGATTATATACGCCTCCAGCAGCACTGCGAGAAAGATCCATCTGTCCAGTGAATGCGAAAAGCCGTTAAACACCCTTCCGAAAAACGGGAAAAGCAAAAAGACAAGAACTATGCAGGCGGAAATTTTTACCGTAAGATATTTTTTCCTCTGCATAAAAAGAAAGATCAGCGCCGGAAGTATTATACCCACGGTCCCGAAGGAGCGCGCAGATATGAGCAGGCCCGGCAGCTCCATGTAGTACCATATATCGAACAGCGGCGGGTCCAGGAATTTAAGGCCGTTCTTGGGATTTCCCAGAAAAACATAGAGCTGTGGCAGAAGGATCACTCCCGCCATCACCATGCCCAAAAGCGCCGAAGCCGCCAGCCTTAAAAGCATCGCAAAGGCTGTTTTTAACTCCTTATGATACAGGACTCCGGCTCTGACAATACAGTAGACCGCGGCCATTATGACCATCATATTGAAGAAATAAAAGTTGCCCAGGGCCGCGAACATCACTCCCAGAACAAGTACATAGGGAGCCTTTTTCCTGAATACCTTTTCGATGCCGCAGATGATAAGGGGCAGAT
>JAFTEI010000179.1 GCA_017453965.1 Lachnospiraceae bacterium | reverse complement strand
GCTGTGTCCCGAGACGACCCTTCCGATAAAGGGGATATCTCTTATCAGGGGGATACTGATATTGGGTATGCACAGGTTGGAATTAATAAGTCCCGTGGTGGAGGCCATGGCCTTCCCCTCGGTTATGCCCGTTATGACCTTGCATAAAAACAGGGTGCCCCCGGAGCCCATCATATTTATCGCAATACCTACGAGGATAATATCTGTCTTTAGCTGAAAGGCGAAAAAGCACATGAGGAGCGACATACCGACGCCCACCAGGAGGGCGACTATGAGCCCCACCAGCCAGCTCCCCGAATAATAGCTGGCGAGGGACCCGAAGAGGGCTGAAAACATCATGAGTCCCTCGAGACCTATGTTCGCAAAGCCCGCCTTCTCCACCACTATGGCCCCTAAGGTCGCATAGAGGATCGGCGCCGAGATCCTGAATATGGAAAAGAAAAATTCCGGTGTGAGCATATTGCTGATAAGATTACTCATTTGCAGCACCTCCTTCCTTATCAGAGGCACGGGCGGAAGCCGCAGCCAAAGCCGCCTGCGCCGCCAGCTCCTCCTGCGCCGTCTTTACCACGAGGCTCTGACGGTAGCGGGACAGGAACTGCTCGGCCGCAAAGAACAGGAAGATAACTCCCTGGACGATATCTATAAGCTGTGAGGGCACATTTGCATAGGTCGCCATAAGGTCACAGCCCTTGGAAAGATAGGCCATGAAAAAGGCCGCCAGCGGAACGAACCAGGGGTTGTTCCCCGCCAGAATGGCTATGGTGATGCCGGTCCACCCGTACCCGGGCAGAGAGCTCCAGGAATAGGTCTGGTAACGGCCCAGCATCTCTATTCCTCCTCCCACTCCCGCGAGAAAGCCGCCTATCATCTGCGAGAGGACTACGATAAAGCCCACACTGATGCCCGAATATTTCGAGAAATCCTTATTTATACCTATCATCCTTATCTGGTAGCCCCAGCGCGAACGGTACATAAATAGACCGCTTAAGGCCACGGCTATCATGGCGATCACAAAGCCCCAGGTCAGCTTGGCCCCGGAAAAGATTGGGTTATTTATGAGCGGAGCTATTTTGGCACTGTTTAAAAAGGGATAGGTCTGTATCTGCCCCTTAGTCTTGTCCGCATATGACGTATTCAGAAGGTATTTGAGTACATACATTATAATATAGTTGAGCATCAGCGAGCAGACCATTTCGCTGACATCCAGCTTTACCTTGAGGATGGCCGGAACGATCATTACCGCCGCGACTACCAGGCCCCCTATAAGCACCGCGATACAGGAGTGAACCCCGGCGGGCATCGGGACATAAATCGCCACTACGGCAGTGACAAAGGCTCCGAGCATTATTCCGCCCTCAGCTCCCATGTTGAACTGGTTGGCCGCAAACATTATGCACACCGCGAGGCCGGTAAAGGTAATGGGCGTCATGGCCGAAAGGATATCCGCCAGGCGCTTGCCCTCAAAGGCTATGCCGCCTCCCCCGGTCCTGAAAAGGGGGCCTATGAGAAGCTGCTTAAGCGCCTCTCCCATCGCCGAAAGCTTTTCCGAGAAGCTGTCCCCGTCTGCGCTCAGGAAGATAAGAAACATTGCGACCAGCAGGGCTATGGCCAGGGCCAGAAGGGAGCGCACTATCGAGAATGTTATCTGTCGTTTCTTAGTCATGACACACCCTCCTTATCTCCTCAGGACTCTGCTTTTTAATTCCGAGCATATACTCACCCATTTCTTCATCGCTTAAATTTGCTGTGTCTTCAAAATACGCGACTATCCTGCCCTTGTGCATTACCATAAGCGAGTCCGAAAGCTCCATTACCTCCGCGAGGTCCGCCGAGACCAGAAGCACCGCTATACCTGAGCGGGAAAGCTCCACCAGCTTTTTACGGATAAAGTCCGTGGCCCCCACGTCGCTGCCGCGGGTAGGCTGGTCCGCAAGGATCAATACCGGCTCGTTTGAAAATTCACGGGCCACCACCACCTTCTGGATATTTCCTCCGGAGAGCATGCCCACCTTCTGCTCGGGCGATTTGCATAAGACCTTGAACTCCTGCACGAGCTTTTCCGAGAGCTCGCGGATATTCTTCATATTAAACAGGGGCCCGGAGTTTAACTCCTTATTCCCGGAGCGGTCGGAAATGATATTTTCCTCTACGGAGGCCGTGGCCGCAATGCCGTAGAGCATCCTGTCCTCGGGCACCAGGGACACTCCCATATCCCGGATCTTCTTCTGAGGCAGGCCGATTATGGATTTCCCCTCCACGGTGGCGTCTCCGGAATCTGGCTTCGCCAGATTGAAGAGCATGTCTATGAGCTCCTTCTGGCCGTTGCCCTCGACTCCGGCTATACCCAGTATCTCGCCCCTTCTAACGTCAAAGGAGACGTCACGCAGCATCTTTATATTCCACTCATTGACAAAGTTGAGCCCCCGTACCCTTAAGACTACGTCGGCAGGCTTCGCCTTGTCCTTGCTCACGTTGAGGACCACGTCACGGCCCACCATGAGCCTTGAAATATCCTCCTTGCTGACCTCACTGGTGTTGTAGATCCCCATCGAGCGGCCATTTCGCATAATGGTTATCCTGTCGGTGATCTCCTTTATCTCGTCGAGCTTGTGGGAGATGAAAACTATGGTATAGCCCTCCTCCTTAAGCTCCTTGAGCTCCTCAAAGAGCTCCCTCGTCTCCTGGCTCGTCAGCACGGCGGTGGGTTCGTCGAGTATGAGTATCCTGGCCCCTCTTATCAGGGTCTTTAATATCTCCACCCTCTGTTTCATCCCCACCGGTATATCGGCCACCCTCATTTTGGGATTGACAAAGAGGTTGTACTTTTCCGCGTTCTCCCGGGCTATCTGCTCGGCCTTCTGCTTGTCCAGGAAAAGGCCCTTAGTCGGCGCCATGCCGAGGACTATATTCTCCGCCACAGACAGCGACGGCACCAGCATGAAATGCTGATGGACCATGCCTATTCCCTTGGATATGGCCACCGCGGAGGAGCTTAGAACGGTGGGTTCGCCGTTTATAAGTATCTCTCCCGAGGTGGGCTGCTCCATTCCGAAGAGTATCTTCATGAGCGTGGATTTTCCCGCCCCGTTCTCCCCCATCAGGGCATGGATCTCGCCCTTTCTCAAATTGAAGTCCATCTCCCGGTTTGCGGCGACTCCGTTGGAATACACCTTGTTTATCTTCTTCATCTGTATGACATATTCGTCATGTGAAGTGTCCGCCATCGGGCGGCTGTCGGCCTCAGACATAGAGGATCCCCCTTCCTTAAAGTCTTAAAAATGGGGCTGTAGAGTTTGTGCAAAATATAAAGATTTAGCCAGCAGTTCTTGGTGAATAGTACCTGCGATTAGGCTTGGGCGAGCACCTGTCTGAGCGCAGTTTCGAAGACCGTAGGTCGCGCGAAACAAGCGAGTTGCGCAGAACAAGCCGCGTTTATGAGCAGGTGCTATGAGCCTAGAACTGGCTGAGCCCTTTATATTTTGTACAAACTCTACAGCCCCTTATGAATTAATTACGGGCGCACATCCTCCCTGAGCTTTTCAGCCTTGCCGGTGGTGTCGCCTAAGGCGCTG
This sequence comes from Lachnospiraceae bacterium, assembly GCA_017453965.1. Classification (GTDB taxonomy): domain Bacteria; phylum Bacillota; class Clostridia; order Lachnospirales; family Lachnospiraceae; genus NK4A144. Next base: position 3,382 of record JAFTEI010000179.1, on the reverse strand, counting down.
TCTACCGTGATCTCGCCGTTAAGGATAGCCTGCTGGGCTTCCTCAACCTTGGCCTTGGTATCCGCGCTTGCAAACTTATCGTAGTTCTTGTCGGTAACAAGACCCACGCCGCCCTCGGCTATTCCAAGGGTGACCTCCTTACCGAAGTAGGTCCTTCCGGCATCCCATTCGTCAAAGATCCATACCAGGGAATTGCCGATATTCTTAAGGCCCGAGGTAAGGGTTATGGCAGCGAGGTCCGAAGAGAAGGTGAGCTCCTGGTCGGAATCCACTCCGATGAAATAGCCTCCGTTCTCTAAGGCCGCCTCAGCAGCTCCATTTCCTGCATTTCCGGCAACGCCCCATATGATGTCGCACTTGTTATCGTTTATCATCGAGGTTCCGTATTCCTTTGCAATGGCAGTATCCACGTAGTCATTGGTGTACCTGGTATCTATCTTGATATCCGGGTTAACCTTCTGAGCGCCCTCGATGAAGCCGATGAGGAAGTCGTTTATGACCGGTGAATCAACTCCGCCTACAAAGCCCAGCACGGGATCCGGGTTCATCTTGTCGAGCTGTGAGGTATCGGTGGTCATGCAGGCCGCAAAGGTCCCTACGAGGTAGCCCAGGTCGTTCTGCTTATACATAACGTTTACAACATTGCTGTTTTCTCCGACATAGGTGTTGTCGTCGAAGATGAGATACTTCTGGTCGGGATACTGGGTTGCCACCTCCTTTAAATAGTCGGGCATCTGGAAGGTACCGCAGATGACCAGGTCATAGCTGCCGTCGGCCGATACGTCATATAAGGTCGAAAGCCACTTGGGCTGATCCTCCTCCGTGCCGCCCATCTCAATCGTCGTACATTTGATGCGTCCCGCTGCCTCGAGCTCGTCCAGACCGCTCTTCGCTGAATCGAAGAAGGACTTATCTCCCAGGTTTCCGTTTACAAGATATACTACGTTACGCACTCCTCCTTCGGGAGCCGTTTCTTCCGCCGAGCCGCTGTCCGCTGCCGCCGCTTCAGGCGCCGCTGCCGCATCCTGGGCGGGTGCCGCCGCCTCTGCCGCGGGAGCCGCGCTGTCGGTGGTCGCCGGGGCGCCTCCGCAGGCTGTCAGGCCGAAGACCATAACACCGGCCATTGCCAATGCTAAAATTTTCTTTTTCATCTCATTTCCTCCTTTTTCGTAAATTTGCACAAAAATCACGTCAAAAAAGCCACGCTTTATTATACAATTTTTTGAAGGAGAGTTCAACGCTTTTGTACAAGTATGGGAATTTGTAAATCTGTTTTAATCACTCCAAAATGGTCTCAAGTCGCAGCACCTCAAACCCCTCAGCCTTGCCCTTGAGCTTTACAGTCCCTCCGAGTGAGGTCGCGGTTATCCTTCCCTCCAGGGCGTCCGCCACCGTTCGACTTATGTAAACCATTCCTCCGGGAGCATTGGCCTCGAGTCTTGCCGCTGTATTGACCGTATCGCCTATGGCCGTGTAGTCCATATGCTTCTGGGCCCCCATGTTTCCGACTACAGCCGGGCCGAAGTGAACTCCGACTCCGACGTTGAGTTCCTCTCCTATCTCGGCCTTGAGCTCCTCCGAGACCCGCCTGGCCCCCTCGACTATTCCCTTCGCGGTCTTCACCGCCAGATATACGGGGTCCTCGCTCTTTATCGGTGCTCCCCAGAAGGCCATCATCGCGTCTCCGACAAATTTATCCAGCGTCCCCCTGTTTTCCTCGACGCAGCCGCTGGCCATAGTCAGGTATTTATTCAGTATATAGACGACCTTTTCGGGTGAGAGCCGCTCCGACATCGTCGTAAAGCCCCTTACGTCCACGAAGAGGACAGCTATCTCGCAGGTCCGCCCGCCGAGCTTTAGGTTCTCCGTCCCCTCCCTGAGAATCTCCTGCACGATCTCCGGGGCGACGTAGCGCTCAAAGGTGTGGGTTATCCTCTGCTTTTCTATCGCGGAGGCGATATAGTGCATGACTATGGAAAGGATGTAGATCACCAAGACTGAAATGGGAATCCATAGGACGTGAAGGATGCTGCCCTGGCCGTAGAGCAGGACGGATAATATTATGTAAACTACTATCAGCAGAACAGTAACTATCGTCGAGGGCAGGACCTTAAGCTTATCTATGAAAAGCCAGGCCGCGATCAGGCTGACCAGAAACAGGAGGCCGAGCTGGAGCACGTCCGAAACCTCCTTCTTTACGGCTCCTCTTAAAAGGGCCTCCACGACGTTGGCCTGAAACTCGACTCCGTACATCTGCTGCGCCCTGTCTATCGGGGTGAAATAGGCGTCCTGCAGTCCGGCGGCATAGGGCCCGATAAAGACCACCTTGTCCTCAAAGTAGTCCGTAGGCACCCGGCCGGAGATCAGGTCGGCAATGGAGACCTCGTCGTAGAAGCCTCCGGGCAGGGCCGAAAAATCCACGTAAAAGTAGCCGCGCTTATCCGTCACCGGCTCGCTCAGCTCATAGCCCTCGTGCCGGGCAAAGAGCCTCGCAGTCTCAAAGGCCATGGAGCAGACCTCCTGCTCCCCGCCGGGGCTGAATTTGAGAAGGGCGTGCCTCATTATCCCGTCGAGGTCGTACATCGCGTTTATATGCCCGGTGGTCGTGACGGCCTTTAAGGCCTCGTAGGGCTCCTCATATTCCAGGATCGCGTGGTCGTCGATATACATTTGGCCGTCCGCGTTTTCCGCTGCGACGCTGCCAAAGGCCGCGCTCGAGGCTGTGATCACGTTTCCGAGGGCTGCGGCGGCCCTTGCCAGGTGCTCGTCGGCTTCCGGGTCGGTCTGCCCGGCATAGAGCGTGTCTATGGCCGTCACCGCGGGAGTGTGCTCCGGGTCAGCGGCCAGGGCTTCGAGTGCCCGGGCCATGACGTTCCTGTCCCAGGTATTGTACGCGCCGATCTCCTTAAGCGCCTTTTCGTCTATTCCGATGACCACGACCCGTCCCGACAGGGCCTTGGGGCTTTGAAAGAGCGCGTCCTGCGCCCGCCGGTCCAGCCTTTGCAAAATGCCGCTCGCCGCGATCAGCGTCAGCACCACCGCCGTTACCAGAATAATGAGCCAATTCTTCCCAGAAGCTTTTATTTTCATGATTTCCTCCGAATTTCCCGATGTTTCAAACTATGATAACATATTTGGTAATGTTTCGTGATTCTTCCGGAAAGAAAATCTAATAGCACTTCCTCTAGCCAAAATGGGCTGCTCCGTAGCTTAATTATGCTGTAGCTTTTCGGTATGGGAATCAAGCTCGGACAGAGTCCTGACCATGAATTCTTTTGTTTCCGCGAAGTTGTCCGTAACCCATTTTTCCAGCACAGCAACGCAGCCATGTGAGCGGTAGCGGTTATAGTAAGCGAGTTTGCTGTCGCGGGGACCGGCACCG
>JAFTEI010000178.1 GCA_017453965.1 Lachnospiraceae bacterium | reverse complement strand
TCATCGCCGGAGGCTAAAGCCACGTCAGGCTCAAAGGTATATTCCTTTGGCATGCTTTCAAAATCGCATTTGTTGACATAAGGCGGATTGGCCACAATCAGATTGTAGTGATCCCCCTTCGGCAGAGCGGAAAACAGATCGCTCCTGATCGGAGTCACTATATTCTCAAGGCCGTAGGCATCAATATTGATTCTGGCCACCTCCAGCGCCTCATCGGAGATATCCACCGCATCAACCTCGCTGTCGCCGTCAAAACGCAGCGCCACAGAAACTGCGATGCAGCCGGAACCCGTGCACATATCCAGCACCCGCTCAGGACTGCGGTCCAGATAAGGAGCAAAGCCCTCCTCAATCAGTTCGGCAAACGGAGAGCGCGGCACCAGCACACGGCTGTCAACATAGAATTCATGTCCGCAGAAGAAGGCTCTGTGGGTTAAATAAGGAGTCGGGATCCTGTCGAGGATGCGCAGTCTGGCGATCTTGGCGATAATCCTGCGTTCCTCATGCGTAAGTCTCGAGGTCAGCGTGCTGTCGTCACATGGCGGAGTCAGGCGCATCACCGCCTGAACGATTTCAAGAGCCTCGCTCCAGTAATTGTCGGCGCCATGCCCCATATAAAGATCATAGGCTGCAAAGCAGGATACCAGATAGCGCACCACATCCTGCACTGTAGAGAGCTCTGAGGTGATAGATTCCTCGATTTCAGGACCGGTCGGCGGATCGTCGAGGAGCTTGTGTATCGCGGTAACTTCCGCATTCTCTGAAAGTTTTGACATAAAGAAACAGTGTGTCCCAAATGGCCAAGAAAAAAGAAGGCTAAAGGCATAGCTGCGGGAAAAACAAAAGCCTCCGTAATGTTTATTCTACCCTTTATGATCTAGAACAGATCCTAAAAATTCTCAGCAAACCAAAAAAGAGCATTTCCGCCTTATCAGATCTGAAAAGGAAACTAAGAGGAAGGAGCCGCTCAAATAGTACTCTATTAAAGAAGTCTCACGACGTCAACCTTCTTTTGGCGAGGCGGAGAATAACTTAGAAATCCGAAAAAATCTGATAAAAGCTCTGCTGCTTCTTTCGTGGTCACATTAACCGTTGTTTTTTTCCACTTCTTTTCGGCCTCACAATCAGGGGCACCGATGTTTTGTTGTTTCAAAATATAATCAGTTATTCGGACTCGATATTTGATTTCATACTTTTAAATTGGATTTTTCTGTGAACTACTCCGACTTATAGAAGTCGGAGCTTCCTGCTTCAGCCACTACTGCATTGATGTCACGATAATACGTGACTCAATGTCTTACACAATGTCCACAGGCGTATGAGTTTGGGCTATTCCATCCCTACTATATATTTAGTTTCAGGCCGCTTCAGTAAGCTGTCGTATTCCTTCGGTTAAAATATTAATAGCAGCATTCTGGTCGCGGCTTATTGTTAGACCACATTCACATTTCATAGTACGGATAGTCAAATCCTTCATTTCAGAGTGTAACTTACCGCAACAATGACAGATTTGTGATGATGGAAACCACTTATCTACTTTTATGAGATGCTTATT
>JAFTEI010000177.1 GCA_017453965.1 Lachnospiraceae bacterium | reverse complement strand
ATTGCCTTCACCGGTGAATAATTTGTATCCCCATGTACCGACACGTACAGATCATAATCTTCAAGATACATCCACTCTATCGGATGCTTCATCTTCTTTACGGACATACCTGTGGCAGACTCGATGAATCTTTTCCATATCCCCCGAGCTGAAATATGTGAGGCTTCCGAAGAGTTCTTCATCGCCCGTTTCCTTAAGATATGCATCTGAAACCGTATCATCGTCATATTCCGACTCAAGCTCTGCGCCGTTGTAGAACACTTCATCCCACCAGATATCCTTCGGGCTCTTAAATTCTGCGGACAGGAAGCCGTTATATTTTGAGGAGTTGAAAGCTTCCTCTATAGCCTTAAGTTCATCACCTGTCAGATTTCTTTCCTCATCCGTTGCAGTCGCTATGTCAAAGGGATTCGATCCATCTGTTGATACCGGTCCGGTTGTTTTTGCGTTATCTTTACTCTGTTCTTCCTCCTCGGTCTGAGCTTCAACTGCCGCAGTTGCTTCTTCCGCATCAGCCGAAGCTTCATTCGTAGTCAAAGCTTTATCATCTGCGCCCGAACCGCAACCTATAAGCATTGCGCCGACCATTAATGCAGTCAGTCCGAAGAGAGAAATTTTCCTTACCAACGCTTTCCTTATCATACTAATCTTTCCCTTGTAACGACCTGTTCATTGACCATTGGCATTCTCTATCTTCTTAACCGTCAGACTGGCGTTCCGCAGGAAATGCAGAACCTGCTGTCGCTCCCCACTACCGGAGCTCCACAAGCCGGACATACAGTACCCATAAGCGCAGCTTCCGATTTTGCTTTATCTGAATTGAGTTCAGAATCTGATGTTTCCGGCACGGAATCTGATATGGTCACTTTTATTGCATCAGTATCAGGGTAATCCGGTGTCAGATCGATCGGAGCAGATTCAGGAGTCTCTGCACCTGTAACTAAACTGTCTATGTCATCCGACTCTGAATTTTTTAGTTTTTTTTCGGAGAAAATATCCATTCTATGGTTTTTTCTCCATCTGTCGTGAGCCCGACTGCTCCGTCCCCCTTCACGAGATAATACTGCGCAGGATCATCCATGGGAAGACGGACTCTGAGATCCTGCTGTCCTGCCGCATAGGAAAGATCAAATTCGTTTAGTTTTGTTTCGTCCTCATCTCCGAAAATGATCCACATATCACAATACTCTTTTGCAATTTCCGCAGCTTCCGATAAAGTTTTTGCCGTACCGAAAGCAGAATAATTTCCGTCAATGTCGTTTTGCGATTTTGCGGCATCCGCCAGATTCTTTAGTGCCCTCGCAGCATCCATATAAGCATTTTCCGTTTGAACTGTCATAATTCTACCATCCGTTTCTGCCAAAATTATCATCCTACCGGAGTTCCGCATTTTTTGCAGAATTTGGTCCCGGGAGCGATCATCTCTCCACAGTTTAAACAAAACTGCGCTCCTCCTGCAGGTGGTGTTGAAGCTGCCGCCTGAACGGGCGTACCGCACTGCTTACAGAACTTTGTGCCCGGAAGTAAGATGATACCACAATTGGGGCAGGCATTCCCTCCCTGCTCAGGCTGCATTACAGGCGGAGGCGTCATCGGCTGGGGAGAAGGCATCTCGGGAGCATCCGGTAATACGGACTCCTGTACCGGAGCTATATTTACCGGTATATCTTCCTCCTCTCCCGCGATCCTTCTTAACCTTGTCAGCGCCTCGATCGCTTCATCAAGTGCATCCAAAAATTCTTTGTTTGCCATAATCCATGTTCCTCCTTAGTTTGAACGATTATTTATTTCTCCGACCATCAACTTCATTCGCTATTATCCCCGAAATCGTCTTCGCATTAAACGACTTCGTTGCCGCCTGTACCGGGCGGTCAAGGAAGCTTGCCATATAGTCAGCATAACCCGTAAGGGTCATCCCGTAATCCACACGTAAAATGTGCTCAAATTCCACCGGCGTAATCTCCTTCCCAACCCGAAGCGCCATCTGGTGAATCTCCATAGCTTCCTGAGTGAGGCAGCTCTTTCCGGTCCTCATCATGGCTCGGGGCTCAATGATATTATTTACCTGCTTTGAAATCTGGCGGATTCCTTCGATCTTCTGCCCATAGCTTGCGTTTCGGAATTCTCTTGCCTGCTTTAAAAGCTCGTCCTTAGCGGTTCCCACCGCTTTTTCGGCTTTTGCCTCAAGCTCCATCGCCTTTCGGATGCTTTCTCCGGCATCGCGGTCGAACCATTCGGTTCCCTTTCCCTTGACGGCTGCGCGGTTGATTTCAAGATTGTGAAGATCATTCTTCATAAGCTTCTTATTCACCACCATCTTCCGGCTTCCGCTGGGATCCGGAACCAGACCGACCATGGCTTTCAGATCCTCGTAACCCTCAAGATTATGCTCAAACACATAGCGGTTATAGGTTCCGTCGGCATTCCTCGCAAAGCTCTCGGGATTTACATAGGTAACATCCTTTTCCTTCATGAACTTAAGCGCCTCTTCGATGGAATCCGCCTCCTTGCCGTTCATCTTCTTATAAAGTCTTCTTGCAACGGCACGCTGCCCGAGTTCCTGGTCGATCGTAAGATCCAGTGTCCCGACTTTATCGGAAAGGACTTTTTGCTTAAATGTAATATCCCTGTCTCCCGGCACCTTCTTTCCGATCTTGTAATCCGTATTGACGCCGTTTGAAACATTCATGACATAAAGCTCGTCAGGGCTTCTCCCGATCTCCTTTGCAATATCCTCCAAAGCCTCTCTCTGCACCTCATCGAGAAGGGTTTCGCGGTACTCATTAAACTGCGCCCGCATCCTCTGTGCATAGGGATTGGAATTGTTCTGAAGCTCCCTAAGCGCGTTTTTGTTTGTCCAGACCTTGTCCGCGCATTCTCTGTATTTTGCTTTAAGCTCCTTAAGCTTTGTCGCGTCCGTGCAGGCTTCCAGCTCCATCTGGGCTTTTTTAAGAGCGCCCACATCCTTCATGGCATCCTCGACAGCCTGCTCATATTCCTTCGCGGCTTTCAGCTCTGCAGGCGACAATTCCTTCTTTGCTTTCTGAAGGAGCTCCTGACCTTTTCCGACAGCCTGGTTTGCGTCATTCGCTGCCTGCTCCAGCCCGGCTTTTGCCGCCCCCGCGGAAGTGTTGAAGAAATTGATCCCATTCTGCAGATATTTATCTCCCGTTTTATAAAGAGGAAGCTTTTTCTTCAGCCATACATCCGCTTTATCCATGGCTTTTCTGTATTTTCCGCCGACGGAAGCAAGAAAACCTCCCACATCGATCCCCCTTGACGCCAGAAATTCCGTGCCAAGATTCGCGATACTGTACTTGCTTAACTCTCCTGTTCCGATCCCTCCGATGAAGCAGTCAAGTATGATCTGCTTCCCGAATTCGTCTACACCCATCTGCACCGCGTCAAAGAAACCGAAGTCCTTATCTCCCTTGCAGGCAAAAACCTTTTCCTTCATCTCTTCGGCAAGAGTCATGGTGGAAAATACATATTCGGAATAGCCTCCCGTCATAACGCCCATTGCCATACGCCCGAGGATACCGGTATTGTCCCTTAAGCCCTGCATAAACGCATAGCAGGCATTCAGGTCATCCGCCAGCGTGACCGGCGTCGCTTTCGCGTTTGCGCCCACAAAAGTGCCATGGATCCAGCCTGTCCAGCAGGACATCACATTGATCACCTGATTTCTGTCATACCCGAACCGGTTATCGTAGCCCTTTAACATACGCTCGATCATATCGTAAAGGGAAAACAGACTTCCAAAGGCATGGGCGTAAATCTGCTCCTGAATATGCAGAAGCCGCTCCGCAATTTTTTCATCCTCCCTGATAAACTTCGCCTCTTCGTCCGAATTTTGGGCAACGCGGAAGGGCTGGGACCGAAGCAGCACATCCATATCCGTCTTATAGACCTTATCGTTATATTTTGCCGACACTTCGATATTGACGATGAAACGTGTGGGCGGATCCATTCTTCCTGCCGAGAAAAACCGGATCAGATGCGCTCCTGTGGAGGTCACCCTGCCTGTGGGAATCACACGGACGTCAACCTTGTCCACAAGCTCCTGATGACTCTTGTTCGCTTCCTCCGCATGGCAGTAACGGTCATTAGCCAGCTGTTTTACGGTAACTCGGACTCTGGGCGCTTCCTTTCCAACTTTTCCGTCCTTGTCCTCGGGCGAAACGGGAATCCGGACAATCGACATATCCTCTTCACGGTACATAAACAGCGCCAACGTGCCGTTTCCGTAAACCGGTTCAATGTCCTCATTGGAAAGCTTGTTCTCGTCGGGATCAATCCCAAGATCGCTTTCCGACGCGGCAACGGCACCGGAATCCGAAGATAAGTCCTTTTCAACAAGATCGGAGATAACCTCTTCGTCCTTTCCCGCATCCCCCTGGGCTTCCATCGCCCGCTTTGCTTCCGCAGCCTTTTTTATATCCTCCGCATACTGGGCGCTGATCTTCCTCTTACCGCTTTCCTTAAGCTGACTGTAACAGGGGATGCTCTTTCCTTCCACGGTAAGCACAAGCCCCATGTGGATGCGGTAGATGGCAAAAACCCGTTCCGCCTTTAAATAGCCCTCCGCTCCCGGCGTTCCGTTTTCCGCGGTGACGATCAGTTCAAAGCCTTCGGTGGTCCCTGCCGGAAGCTCGTAATCCATGGTCTCTTTTATGACCACATTCCAAATATTCTTTGCGGCATCCTCCGGCTTCGGATCCGGAACCGCATTTACGGAATAAGGGATCTTTCGTGACGGATTGATGGAGCCCTCGATAAATCTTCCCTCTGAATTCATGCACGCACGGATGTCCAGCTTCAGCGTGATCTTTGTTCCCTTGGCGGGCATGCCCATCACAATAAACGGAAGCTCATAAACACCGTCTCCGGTTTTCCCGGAAAGTGCCTCGGCCGACTTATCTTTTCTGATGGCGTTCTTTAGCCCGTTTGCGGGAAGCCCCAGGTTGTCCTGTCCGAAGACGATCATCGGGTTTGCAACCTTAAAAACCACAACCCGGTTATACACACCGCCGGGACCGGTCAGGGTAAAGCCCACCGCCGCCTCTGTCGCCGTGCTTCCTTCGGGAACCTTTATGACGGCAGCCCTGTAATCACAGCCGTTTGTGACAATACCGCCGTCGCTTACGTTCATGGCTTCGTCCACTGCATAGCACTGGATCTGGGCCGTAAGATCGTTCCGGAAGGATGTGGCTTCCTGGATCGGCTTATATTGTTCGATCCGGGCGTAAACCACCTTTTCCTCGCCGGGATACAGGGTGTCTCCGAAGTCCTTATAGATGACCATGCGGAAGGTGACGGGGTCTTCCTCCTCCTCATCCCCGTCGCCGTCCTCTTTCTTTTTCTTCTTTCCGGCCATACCTCCGGCAACCGCGATGCCGCCGATGGAACCGATGATGATCCCGGGGTTAATATCCGTTTTATCCTCCCCCGGTTCAGACTTTGCAGGGGTGATTACGTTTTGGATGATGGGATCTTCTTTAATTGTTTCTTTAATTGTTTCTATATTTGTACCGGGATAATCAACAAGGAAAAGAATGGTGCTTGTTTTTCTTTGATACTTTTCTTCGCTGTTTTCATCAAATTCCAGTGTCCTTGAATCATCGGAAGAATAACTTGCTCCACGATCTGAATGATGCCTGTCTGTAATATTTTCTTTAACTGCAATCCCGGAGTCCCAACCAACAATAATCTTTCCAGGGTACTCTTCATTATTCTTTCCCTCCAAAAGTAAACGTGTATTGAATAAACCACTTACATATACGTCTTCGTTATCTACATATTCATCATAATGATCGTATTCACCTTTTTCATCAATCTCCTCACCAATTCCACTCACTGTAATAACAGTGCTTCTGTATCCGTAGTTTACAATGGTATTAAGCTTTGCTTCGCTATCTAGTACCATAGTTCCGTCAGTATCGGCATCTAACCATTTTATAAAACTATTTATATCAATTTTCCCTTCAACTATAAAAGCGTCAGCATATGCAGCTGCCTCTCTTATATATCTTTCCTTATATAGTCCGCTAACATCTACATTTGCAATGCTTGCGTAAGTTTCCGGAAATTTGATAATATATGTTCCATCAGAGTATAAGGTAAAATGTATGGATTCAGAATTTTCGTAAGTTGATCTAAATGCTTCTCTACTTCTTTTATACGCTTCATCCACTGAACCACTTTCCGGATTATCGAGATCACTTTTAGGCAATTTTGTACTAAGTATTAGATACGGATTAAAAGGACTATTTCCTATAATAGCATCATTTTGAGCAAGCTCATCCGGACGTAATGCCACACAATCTATTAAAATACTTCTTTTGTCCTCAGCCTGATTTGTTTCACTCTCCTGTTGGTCATCTGTTTCTGCTGCATACACTTCAGAAACAGATGTTTTAAATACAGAAAAAGCTGTTACAAATGACAGAACCAAAAACAAACAAGCCAGAGCACCTGACGATTTATTTCTTTTTGCATACTTTATGGTTCTAAATATTTTTTTACATTTATCTACCATTACAATATGTCCTCCACATAAGCATTTTGTCTTTCACTTTGGAAATCCATATTATTTTGCAACAGAAAATATTAGCGTTATCAATGCAAATCCAAATGACATACCTGATAATAAACTTTTGGGTTTATTACCTTGTATGACCCTTATCCCGTTTTGTACCTTTGAAAAAATCGAGGTTGAGATTCTATATAGAAAGCTGCTCTTATCCCCCAACGCTTTCAGGGATAGCACCATACCCGCGATGCCAGCCATGGCAGAACCTGCGGAAGCATGATTGATTCCCACAAAGATAAAATATCCGGCAATCCCCAAAATGATACCGATGATCAGGCTAACTATATCCGGTTTCCCCTCTTTCCCCCGGAAGGTGGAAAACATCGTTTTGACGCCGGAGACCACATTTTTGCCACCGCCCTGCACAAGAGACGTAAACATGGCAGCCACAGCGCCCTTTCCAAGAACGCCTCCGATCATCCCGGCAGGATCCCTGTCAAGACCGCCCTCGGAAAAAGTAAGAAAGGACAGGGCTTTTACGATTTCAGACTCCGATTCCCGCTGCGTTCCGAGAAAGAACCAAAGAATCCCCATAATCACCACCGGGATCATCGTTTTGGGATCCTTAACCGCGCTGATAATATTGCCTCCAAAGTCCTTGATGCCACTTAACAGCGTTTTGATCGGGGACAGTATTTCATTTGCACCTGACCGGATGGATGTGACGGCAGCCCCGGCATTCCCCGCCAAACCGAACACGGACAAATCAATGTCGTCACCCAGCGCACCGAAGTTCATCTCCCCCGCTCCGGCAGAAGCCGTGATCCTTTTCGTAAGATTCATGGAGCCGCTTTTTATTCTTGAAACCGCCTCATTTTTTGCTCTTGATGCGATACCACTTGCATTTGCCCCGTTCTTTGCTTTTGCTGCGATATCGTTTGCAGCTGTTTTCACTTCGTTTTGACGATTGCCCGTATTCGCTGTCCCATCATATTGATACCCGCAAAAATTACAGAATCTGGCTCCCGCCCGTATCTGCTTCCCGCATTTAACGCAATATTTCATTTGCTCCGCCATATAAACTCCTTATGCTTTCAAAAAATTTTTCATATAAAACATCATCCTAAGCCTTTATAACACGTTCCTTTTTGGCCATTTCATTCCTCCTCTATGGTTCATTTCAACGTTTTCCAGCAATTTGCTCTCGCAAGCAGGATATATATAGTCTTATCCATCCGAAGCCCAAATACAACTGTGCCAAAAATCTTTTCATTGAAAGTTATTTTGGCACGCCTTTTCAGATAGCCCATTACCTTATAATATAAATTGTGTGCGAGGGTATTTACGTGCTAAAATAAAGCGTTCAATCCCCGGAAATATTAGACTGATTATGATGGTCTACCGGCTGTATTAAATACGTGCCAATGGCAGGAAGGAGAAATGGAATGCTTGCAGAAAGATTGAACCGTTTGATGGATGTGCTCGATGTAAGCGTCAGCCGTCTCGCAAACGATGCGGGATTCCATCGTACCAGTGTCAGCCGCCTGAAAAGTGGATATCGCTCGATTTCTGCATCCAGCAAAACAGCTAAAAGGCTTGTGGATGCCATTTACCGGTTCTCTGTCAGTGAAGATTCTCTGGATCGGCTTTGCTCTGTGATAGAGATTGATCCTTTATCTTCTGCCGATAAAATATGCGCTGGGCTGTCCGAATGGCTCTTTGATGGCGAGGAAGGGCACACCCCCCAATTTGACCAAACCAGTCAAAAAATCCAATATTCGTCATTCTTATGGAATCCGCCTCAATGCCGTCATGGATTTCGCCGAGATCTCCAATATTCGTCTTAGTCTCGCCGTTAATGTAGATGCTTCACTCATCAGCCGCTTCCGGACAGGGATCCGGACACCACAGACCAATCCCGTGCTTGCGAAGAGCATTTCAGAAGCGCTTTGGACGCAAATAGAAAAAAAGAACCTGCTCACGGAACTTTCCCACATCATGGATGTTTCTCCGGAGCTTTTGGACAGAATTGCGTTTCATACATGGTTATGTGATTTTAGTGACGAGCGCGATGAAGGAGCTATGCAAGCGGAACTTCTGATGGATTCATTGGAATCCCTGACTTCAAAGAAGATCACAATCTTTCCCCCTTCCGAATCCGCTCCCTTGACGTCTCTTGACGATACAAGGACAATTTATTCCGGAATCTCCGGACTAAGAGATGCCGTAATACGTTTTCTTGAAATGGCGTTGCAAGATCATGCCGAAGAATTGCTTCTATACTCTGAACAAAATATGGACTGGATGACAGAGGATCCTGATTTCCGCCTGAAGTGGGCATCACTTATGGTCTCCTGTCTTCAGAACGGCACAAAGATCCGTATAATCCACAACATCGAACGGGATCTTTTAGAAATGTACGAGGCTATCGCTGCATGGTTTCCACTCTATTTGTCCGGCAACATCGAGCCTTATTACAACACAAAAGAAAAAGGCAGCCGGACGGCGCTGACAATTTTTCTTCGCCCTCATCACGCCTGCATTACCGGCAACCCGGCGATCGGTCATGAGGAAACGGCAATCTATCATTACCATGTATCCGACTCTGTGTTAGACGGCTATCAGGAAACCTTTAATGCGCTCATGGAAGATGCGAAACCGTTAATAAAATTCAAATCCCGCTATACTGCCTTAGACGAGATAAACAGCATATCTCTCGATGCCCGAACCCGCAGGAAGAGCGAAATAGTGCTTGTACAGCCCGTACTCTCGTTGGCGTCAATGCCCGAGGAGGTAATGCGGCGCTTTGCATCACCTGCTCTTGAAAAAGCGTGGCATCAGGAGCATGAGATACTCGAAGATGCACTAATAACCAGGAGCTTTAGCGAATGTGTTCCCCTCGCAAGTGATGAAACTCTGTATCAGGGAATCATCCCCGTGGAACGGTTTTCCGACACTGAAACACTTTTCTATACACCGGAACTCTATGCGTTGCATGTTAATCATATTACCCGGCTTCTTAGAGAGCATCCAAATTACAATTTTTGTGCACTGTCGGAAGCACCCTTCGACAACATCAAGATCTTAGCCTCAAGCGAATATACGCTGATCTTTCATCCAGCTTTTTCTACTGATTCGATCTGCTTCCTGCACCCTTTGATGTGCCGCGCATTTTCCTTCTGGGCAAAAAATCTTCAAAAGCAGGCTCACCAAAACCGGGCAACCCTTATCCGCCATTTAACGCTACGATATCCGGAGGAATAAAAGGGTTTATTCAACGCCCACAAGAATACGATACACGAAAGACGGAATGACAGTCAGTCAATCATCTGAAAGTGCCTCATAGCATCTTCAATAGCCTTAACCTTCTCCGACGGGCATCCGGGCTGCTTACTGTTAGGTGACTTCGGTTTGTTGTAATTCTCCCTCTCAATAATCCCGTGCTTCTGCTTCACCTGGGCGATATTCAGGTTCGTCACATGAAATCTGTACTTCTCCTGCACCCAGCCCTGGATTTCCTTGTATGTAGCCTTGGCCTCAGCGCTTGTCAGATCCAGCTCGTCCATATCCACCGTAACCTCGATATGTTCCTTCGCCGACGAAAGTTTGGACAAAATACATACTGTCTCCACATGCCCCGTTTCGCAAAACTGGTCATATGGCTTGTATTTTGTCAGGCGGTAGCCGTGGGAGGCGAGGAGCTTCAGGTCGCGGGCGAGGGTTGAGGGGTCGCAGCTTACGTAGACTATACGGGAAGGGCGGATCAGGGCTATGGTGTCCAAAACCTCCGGGGAAAGGCCCTTTCTCGGGGGGTCTACGACGACCGCGTCAGCTTTCATTTCTGCGGGCGAGGTGATATTACGCACGTATTTTGTGACGTCCTCGCAGATAAACTCCGCGTTGTCTATGGAATTCAGCTTCGCGTTGGCAATGGCGTCTTTGACCGCAGCCGGTACTATCTCTATACCGTGAACTTTCCTGGCTCTTCCGGCGAGCAGAAGGGTTATCGTTCCAATGCCGGAACAGATGTCCCATACCTCCTCCTCTCCGGTAAGGCCGGCATATTCCATCGCCTTGAGATAGATAGCCGCAGCCTGTATAGGATTCACCTGGTAAAATGCATTGGCGGATATTCTGAATCTCAAACCGCATAACTCGTCCTCAATATAAGCTTCGCCATAGATGGGCACTGTCTTCTCACCCATTATAACGTTGGTCGATTCAGTATTAATATTGAGTACGATCGAGCAGATATTGATCCCGCTGCCGTCCGCAGTGAGAAGCTCAATAAGCTTTTCCGCATGCGGCAGCATCTTCCCGTTTACCACCAGACACACCATGATCTGCCCTGTGCCAAAGCCTTTACGGATAAGGATGTGCCTTATGAGCCCCTTTCCGGAAACCTCGTCATAGGGCTCCACTCCATTCTCCTCCATATATTTAAGTACATGTTCAACTATCCCGCTGAATTCCGGTGGAGACAGGAGGCAGTCCATGCATTCGACTATACTGTGGGAATGTGAGGCATAAAAGCCGGCAATTATCCTGCCGTCTTTTGAGCGCCCCACCGGGTACTGGGCTTTATTGCGGTATCTTAAAGGCTCATCCATGCCCTCTATCGGCTCCGCTGCCTGAGCCACTTCTTCCTCGGGAAAACCGCCTATCCGCCTGAGGCAGTCATAGACCTTCTTTTCCTTATAGCGAAGCTGCGCCTCATAGCTCATTGCCTGAAGCTGACAGCCGCCGCAGCGGCCGGCAATAGGGCATGGCGGCTCGACTCTGTCCGCGGATGGCTCGAGCAGTTTTATCATTCTTGCGAAGGCATGGCTTTTCTTTACCTTTGTAATTCCGGCAAGTATCCTGTCGCCTGCCACGGTATCCTTTATAAATATGGGGAAGCCATCCACCTTTGCGATGCCTTCCCCGTCATTTCCCTGAGCTGTTACCGTCAGGATCATTTCATCGTTCTTTTTCATATCATCGTTCCCCTGGAATCCGCGCGAAGCATTTGAGCAGATCCGACACTCACAAAATTTACCATTCTCCTGATCTGCGGATATTGGAATCCATTACCCTGTTGAAGCCGAGCCAGCCTGTTTTACCTGCTGAATTTAAAAGCAGCTCCTTCATCGTCTCCATCTTCGCGTCGGTATTGTCGGCGTGGTTCAACGCCATTGCCTCCATCAAAGCCGGCTTTTTCGGCGAGCCGAACTCATACTCTCCATGATGGGAAAGAATACAGTGAACCAGCTCTGTCAGAAGCTTATTCGGAAAATCCTCTATTTCCCTGGCCTTTTCCTCTATCATAACAGCCCCCATAACAATATGTCCCAAAAGCTGACCCTCATCAGTATAGTCATTGTGAGGGAAGGGAGAAAGCTCCCTGACCTTACCGATATCATGCAGCAGAGCCGCAGCGACCAGCAGATCATGATTTAAGGTCGTATAGACCTTGGTATAATATTTACAGAGCCTTGTTACCGCAAGAGTGTGCTCCATCAGACCTCCCACAAAACCGTGATGTATCTGCTTTGCGGCGGAGCTTTTTTTGAACCTGGATATAAAATCCTTATCCTCTTCAAAAAACTTTTTGAGCAGAAGATTCAGATGCGGGTTATGTACCGTATTTATAACATTCAGCAGATCCCGATACATCTCCTCTAAATCTCTTGAACTCACAGGCAGATAATCCGCGGGATCATACTCTCCCTCAGTCGCAACCCTCAGCCTCTTTATGGATACCTGCAATGCACCCTGATAGCTTGACACATCGCCCGTAATACTCACGTAATCCAGTTCGTCAAACTCGTCGATTCCCTCCGAATTCGGCTCCCATATCTTTGCGTTCAACGAGCCCGTCCTGTCTGCAATAGTCAGATTTTCGTAGGGCTTCCCGTTTTTTGTGACCGCTGACTGCCTGGTTTTAACCAGATATATGTCGTTGACCCTCTCCCCGTCGTGCAGATCCGATAAATATTTCATCAGTAATTATTCCTCCTCTGTTAATGCATCAAATGTCACATCAAATGTCATCTCCTGATATTCTCCGCGGGCATAACGCATCGCCGTAACTACCGCGCTATCATTTGGCTGACTGTTCTGCAGGATTTTTTCGTACTCCTCAAAGCTCCTGATCTCCTGAGTTCCTATACGTGTTATAACGTCTCCGCTCTGTATTCCGGCCTCCATCGCAGGCCCGTCCATAACTATTTCAGCCACGTAGACCCCCTCCGGAACACCCTCCTCCATCGCCTCCGCGGGAACATCGGTGCCATATATACCCAGTCTCACCAGAGACGAGCCATTGGATATTTTTTCAAGTGAATTCCTTAAGTCTGATATCGCAAAGGCGCTTATCAGGTTCGCCGTTGTATAATCGCTTTTCTTCTCCGTTATGATTCCAAGCACTGAGCCGTTGTAATCGACTATAACTCCTGAAGCTCCCCTGCTGCCGTATATATCGGTATTTACCAGATGGATATTCCTGTCCACCATGTTAAGTGTCTGTCCGGTCGAGGTCACAAAGCCATAGGCGATAGAATTCAGTCCTATGGGGCTCCCTATTGCAATTATAGGCTCTCCGACCATGCCGGAAGCGGAAGTATTTCCAAGCGTTGCCTCTCTTATCTCCTCCTGCGTCTCTTCCCCGATCTGATCCATCTCCACTCCGACTATCATAAGCCCGGTATTGGCATCGCTCATGCCCCTTTTTCCGTCGGCCTTAGTCCCGTCTGAAAACTCTACCCTGATCCTGGCATCTTCATCAAAGTTTTTAGATTCCACAACTATCAGAAACTCCCTGCCGTTGTCCGCAAGTATCAGGCCGGAAGCCTGGTCTGTATTTTCGTAGGTATTTTCAAACCAGTCCGTGTCGGAAGAAATACCGGTCACCGTCACTATGGAACGGGAGGCCCTGGTCGCCGCTTCATACAGATCCTCATAGAGCTTTTTATAATCCGATATTCCGATAGAGACCTTCTGCACTATCTTATTATTGATTATCCGGGTGCCTGTCGAAGCCGCTGAAACCGTCCGCCTGTCTTCGGCCTCTTCCTTTTCGGGCTCATTTTGGCTGACCTCCTCCACAGCAGCGGACTCCGCCGAGACCGTGGCATTGTCACTGCTGGTGTCTGTCTCTACAGGGTCCTCCGGTGTCTGCTCCTCCGGAGTAAAGTCTACCCTCTCCCTCGTGTCCGCGCTCCCGTTGCTCCTTACCATAAGGGTAAATACACCGGCGGAAACAGCTCCGAAAACGACCGCAAGGATGACAGTAGAGACTACCCTCCACAATATTTTCTGCTTATTTATGGGCTTATTTTTTCTCTTCTCCGTAATAAACTGATAGTTTTCTGTCTTATTTTCGTCCGTTTTATGATCCATACAGCTAGTCCTCAGTGTCCGATTCGGACAGGGTAAAAATAAACTCTGATCCCACGCCTTCTGTTGAAACGACGTTTATATTTTCTTTATGCGCATTTATTATCTCCTTTACGATCGACAGGCCCAGACCCGTTCCCTTTTTATCCTTGCCTCTCGAAAGGTCTGTCTTATAAAATCTGTCAAATACGAGTTTTAAAGAGTCCTTCGGTATTCCAATACCCGAATCCTTGACGGAAACAAATATCCTTCCGTTTTTTTCTGTAGTTTCCACTTTTATTATGGAATTTGTATACGAAAATTTAATTGCATTATCTAACAGATTATACAGCACCTGTTGTATTTTTCCCATATCGGCATGCACAAAGAGGGTCTCCCCGGTAAGAATAAGTTCGATCGATATTTTTTTCTCCATGCATATTCCGCCAAAGGTCTCGGCAGTCTGCTTTATGACGGCATTTATGTCAAAATCACTGTATTCCAAAATCATGCCCTTGGAATTAAGCGAATTCAGCTCCAGCAATCCGTTCGTAAGCTTCGTAAGCCTCTCCGTCTCGTTCCCCACTATCTTCAGATACTTGTCATGCATTTCAGCCGGTATCGTACCGTCCAGCATTGCTGCAAGATAACCCCTTATGGAGGTCAGCGGCGAGCGGAAGTCATGTGACACATTAGCGATAAACTTTCTCTGGTTCTCCTCCGACCGGGAGATCTCCGAAGCCATGAAATTCAAGGTTCCCGCCAGATACCCCATTTCATCTCTTCCGTGTATCTCCGCCTTGTAGCCCATATTCCCCAGGGCATATTCCTCAGCTGCATGAGTGATCTTTCTGAGCGGACGGTAAACCACAAAGGTAAACACTACCAGGATTATGAGCGAGAGCAAAAGAATGATTCCCAAGGTAAGATAGCTTATATTCAGGATTTCATTTCTCGAAGCGACGATGGCCCGCATCGGAGTATGTATCACCACATAACCCACCACCTTGAAGCGCGAGGTGATCGGTGAAAAAACGCTTAGGGTCTCCTCGTTAAAGGCCCCGTAAAAATCTCCGGTCATATAATAGCTTCCCGAGGAGGTGGGGTCAAAATCGGTATATATCGCTTCGACCTCTTCGTCGCTGGGAGTCCTAGAATTGAATATGACCTTTCCGTTGTTGTTTATAAGCCATATGGGAGATGAAATATACGTATCGATCGCCCTTAACTGTGCCCTGGCTATCTCCACGCTTGCCCTGTCCTCGTAGATCTGCGTGGCATACCTGGCGCTTACCAACGAGGCCTCTCTATACAGCGAATCCGCCCTTTCCCGGGTAAGATGCTCAAGCGTCCTGTCACTCGTCACAGTCGCTATTTTGATCACACAGAGAAAGCCAAACAGAAGATAGGCTGCAAGAAATTTTAAATACAGCGTCTTTTGAAGCTTCATCTACACGCGGTTCCTTTAATTTGTTTCGAATTTATAGCCAATTCCCCAGACCGTGGAAATTCTCCAGGAATCGTGGTCCTTTATCTTTTCGCGAAGCCTCTTTATATGAACATCGACAGTACGGGTGTCGCCGATATATTCGTAGCCCCAGATATGATCCAAAAGCTGCTCTCTGGTGAACACCTGATTGGGCTGGCTGGCTATAAAATATAAAAGCTCGAGCTCCTTTGGCGGCATATCCAGATTCTTTCCAAAATAGAGCACCGAATAATTTGTCTGATTTATTATGAGATCCGGATATTCGACCTTTTTGGCCGCATTCGTCTCCTCCTTCTGATTTGGATGATACCGCCTCAATACGGCCTTGGCTCTGGCGACCAGCTCCTTTGAATCAAAGGGCTTCTCCATAAAATCATCGGCTCCGAGCTCCAGTCCCAAAACCTTGTCAAAGACCTCTCCTTTAGCACTTACCATGATTATTGGCACCTGTGATTTCCCGCGTATCTCACGGCACACCTGATATCCGTCCATGCCCGGAAGCATCAGATCCAAAAGGATGAGGTCGGGCTTGAAGCTCTCAAAGGATTTCAGCGCCTCCTCCCCGTCGTTTGCTATAAGCGTATCGAAGCATTCCTTTGTAAAATACAATGAAATAAGCTCAGCTATATTATTGTCATCATCTACTATCAAAACCTTCTGCTTATCAGCCATTTTTCCTCCTATATTAAAGGGGACCAACCCCGGTAATATCTGATTTACAGCCCTCGGGAGCTACTCCTCCACTTAATCCTTGAACCTGACTATAGTCACTCCCGAATCTCCTTCTCCGAATTCTCCGAGTCTGTATTCACTGACATACTTGACCCTTTTGACATATGAATGCACCATATCCCTTAAGATCCCGCTGCCCTTTCCGTGAACTATGCGAACCTGACCGAGATGGCTTAGATAAGCATCATCCAAATATGCTTCAAGACTAGCCCTTGCCTCGTCAGCTTTCATTCCTATAAGCATAAGCTCGGGAGAAATGCTCTTTGCATGTCCCAGAGAATGTATACTGCTGCCTGCCTGCCTCGCGCTCTGCCCTACCAAGATAAGATCCGAGATATGTACCTTATTGCTTATAATACCACATTGCACCGAAAGAAAACCCTTTTTATCCGGAAGGGTTTTGATCATCCCCTTAAGATCCTGCGAAACGATCTTTACCTCGTCGCCTATTTTAATGTCATTTGCTGTGAGAGTCTTATGGCCTTTGGCCCTGGCTCCCGCATATTCCTCCGTCTCTCCGGGCACCTCGTCAAAGTCCTTTAAGTGCTTGCCCGAGCCCGTCGCGGCCTTTAGCTCCTCGCGCACCCTGCTCCTGGCCTTTTCTGCCTCCCTCAGGGCGTCGGCAGATGCAAACTTCTGCATATACTTGATCGTTTCATCCGCTGTTTCCTTGGCCTGTGCCAGCAGCTCCCTGGCCTCCTCCTTCGCCCTGGACAAAAGCTTCTCACGGCTCTCCTCAAGCTTATTTTCCTTGGACCTGAGCCTGCCGTTTAATGATTTTGTATCATTAAGCTGCTTTTCCAGCTCCCTCTTTTCCTTCTCCAGCTCCTGTCTGCTCTCCTCGAGATTTGACATCAGGGTTTCGAGGCGTTTATCCTCCTCATTCATGAGCCTGGCGGCGTTGTCAATTATATGCTGCGGCATTCCCAGCCTTTGGGAAATAACGAAGGCGTTGGACTTTCCCGGCACTCCGACCAGTATCCTGTAGGTCGGTTTAAGTGTAGCCACATCGAATTCACAGCAGGCATTTTCCACCCAGTTAGTAGTCAGGGCATACTCCTTCAGCTCCGCATAATGGGTCGTAGCTATCGTCCTGATGCTCCTTTTATGCAGATAGGATAAAACAACCTCCGCAAGGGCCGCTCCCTCCGTAGGATCCGTGCCGGCTCCCAGCTCATCAAAGAGGCAGAGGCTTGTTATATTGGCATCGTGAAGGATTTTTACGACATTTGTGATATGTGATGAAAAGGTTGAAAGCGACTGCTCTATAGATTGTTCGTCCCCGATATCGGCATATATTTCCTTGAAAAACGACAGCTCCGAACGGTCGGCCGCCGGTATGTGCAGGCCCGAAAGTCCCATAAGCTCCAGCAGACCCACGGTCTTTAAGGCCACTGTCTTTCCTCCGGTATTGGGCCCCGTAACTATCAGAAGGTCAAAATCCTCTCCCAGACGGATATCTATGGGGACAGCCTTTTTCTCATCCAGCAGAGGATGTCTGGCCTGTCGTAATTTTATGATCTCTCCGGTGTTAAAGAGAGGCCTTTGAGCGTTCATATCCAGGGCCAGCTCAGCCCGGGCAAAGATAAGGTCCAGCTCTGTCAGAATATCATAGTCCGCGTCGATGAACTCTGCCTCCCCGGCACATTGCTCTGAAAGAGACATAAGGATTTTTTCGATTTCCGCCTTTTCCTGCAGCTCGTACTGACGGATAGAATTGTTCAGCTCAACCACCGCCGCCGGTTCGATAAAGACCGTCGAGCCGGTGGACGACATATCGTGAACCATACCCGATACCGTCGAGCGGTATTCCGCCTTGACCGGAACACAATATCTGTCGCCTCTCATGGTAATAACTGGCTCCATGAGATATGACTTAAGCTGTCCTCTTATCAGATTTTGAAGGGTAGTATGAATGGAATCCGCAGCTTTTTTCTTTTTTCGTCTCAGACTGAAAAGCTCCGGCGAGGCGTCGTCGGCTATGGTCTCTTCATCGACTATGCACGAACGTATGGCTTTCACAAGAGCGGGCTCCGATGTAAGTCCCTCGAACTTATCCGTCAGGACCGTCCTGGTCTCTCCCTCATCCTCCGGGTATTTTTTAACCCTGTCTGCGATTTCGAGAAGGAGTACCATATCCAGAAGCTCACGTATGGACAGCGCTCCTCCGCTCACCGCCCTTTTGATAGACCGCTTTACATCCTTAAGTCCCCTGAAGGACAGGGAGCCCCTGGAAAATATCAGTTTCAGCGCCTCCTCTGTTTCGGACTGCGCCGTCTCGACCTTTCCTATACTGTCATAGGGTCTTAGCGCCAGCGACCTCGCCCTTGCACTTTCGCTGTAACATTTATCTCCCAAGCGCTTCAGTATCTTATCAAATTCCAGAGTAGAGAGTACCTTTTCGTTCATTGGCTCATATCTCCCCCGGGCCTATTTTCTAAGCTCCGCAACAAACTCCTCGATACGGTCCAGAGCAACCTTAAGGTTGTCGATTGAATAGGCATAGCTTATCCTGAGGAACCCTTCTCCGCAATCTCCGAAAGCCGTTCCCGGAACTACCGCTATCTTTTTGGATTTTAACAGCTCCGTCGCAAAGTCCTCGCTGCTTAAGCCAAACTCCCTGATCGAAGGGAAGACATAGAATGCTCCGTAGGGTTCAAAACACTTAAGCCCCATCTCCTTAAATCTGTGCATCAAAAAGCGCCGACGCTGATCGTATGCATCTCGCATTTCCACTACATCGTCATCCCCGTGCTTAAGGGCCTCGACCGCAGCATACTGGCTTGTAGTGGGTGCACACATTATACAATACTGATGCAGCTTCGTTATATGCTTGATTATATTCGCAGGGCCGCAGGCATATCCCAGCCTCCAGCCGGTCATGGCAAAGGCCTTTGAAAAACCGTTTATCAATATGGTTCTTTCCTTCATTCCCGGAAGAGAGGCAATGCTTACATGCTTTTCCTTATAGGTCAATGCCGAATAGATCTCATCGCTTAAGACATAAATATCATTTTCTATTATGATCTTGCGGATCGCCTCCAGATCTTCCTTCTCCATAATGGCACCTGTCGGGTTGTTGGGAAAAGGAAGCACAAGTATTTTAGTCTTCGGGGTTATCGCCGCCTTAAGCTCTTCTGGCGTAAGACGGAACTCATTTTCTTCCTTGAGATTTACGATAACCGGCTTTCCACCTGCCATGACGGTACATGGAACATAGGAAACATAGCAGGGCTCCGGTATTATGACCTCGTCTCCTGGCTCCAGCATGGCCCTCATGGCAAGGTCTATTCCCTCAGAGCCTCCTACTGTTACCAGTACCTCTGTATCAGGTTCATATTTAAGCTCATAGTGGCGGCTTAGCCACCTGCATATCTCGATTCTCAGCTCCTTTAAGCCGGCGTTTGAAGTATAAAAGGTCCTCCCCTTTTCCAGAGAATAAATGCCTTCGTCGCGTATATGCCACGGAGTATCAAAATCAGGCTCGCCCACTCCAAGGGACACCGCATCCTTCATCTCCGCGACAATGTCGAAAAACTTCCTAATACCGGAAGGCTTCATATCAAGGACTTTTTTTGCAATAGGTTCCCTCATGGAGTCACCTGAATCCTTTCATCCTCATATTTTTTACCGAATATCGTGCCATTATCCTTATATCTTCTGAGGATAAAATGAGTGGCACAGCTCAGTATCGATTCCTGGGTAGAAAGCTTGTCCGTAACAAAGGAAGCAATCTCCTTCAATGTCTTTCCGTTCATTATCACGAGAATGTCAAAGCCTCCCGAAATAAGGTAAACTGAATTTACCTCCGGGTACTTATAAATTCTTTCGGCGATCACGTCAAAGCCCTGACCTCTCTGGGGGGTACATTTGACCTCTATAAGCGCCGTCACGGTTTCATTGTCGGTCTTATCCCAGTCGATCAGCGTTAAATATCCGCAGATAATCCCCTCTTTTTCCATGATCTCCATCTCGTTTGCAACGGCCGCCTCATCCACTCCGAAGCGCACTGCAAGCTCGCTGATGTCCACCTTCGCATTGTGTTCAATGGCCTTTAATATCCTGGACCGAAGTTCGTTATTCATTTCCAGCCTCCTGATTAATTTTATAAAGCTCATCTGTTTCCGGCGGTGTGAGAAAGCGTTTCTCCCCGTCGTTCATAACGACCCTGTCATTGCTGTCGTTCGCCTTTCCTATTATGCAGGCATAGATCCCGTTTTCATGCAGCGCATCGACCAGCTTTTCCCCGTCGGGAGCCGCCATAAGCATACAGCCGCTCGAGATCAGACAATAGGGATTTATATCGTAGTAGTTGCATATCTCAACCGTTTCCTGCCTGATGGGTATATCCTTTAAATCTATGGTCAGCCCCACCTTTGAGCTCTCTCCGAGCTCCCAGAGCGCACCGAAGATCCCTCCCTCGGTCACATCGTGCATGGAATGAACGCCCGCCTTTACCGCAGTCATCGCATCCTTGACGACGCTTAAATACTGGTCAAACTCCTGTGCTCTTTTTATATAATCCGTGTTAAAGCGTTTTCTTAATTCCTCTTCTTTCTCCTTGGCTATGATGCTTGTACCCTCAAGGCCTATCCACTTACTTACCACAATGTCGTCTCCGGGCCGGGCTCCCGATGTGGTTATCTCCTGTCCCTTCCTGACCTTGCCTACGCCTGTCACGGTAACTATGGCCTGCTTTACTGCCCGGGTTATCTCCGTATGTCCCCCTATTATCTGTACGTTATGCTTTGCGCATTCCCCGGAAACCCCGTGCATTATCTTTTTTATATCTTCCTCTGTGGTTTCGGGCGGTAATAATACAGAAAGCAGAACCCCTACCGGTTCTGCTCCGGACGATGCGATATCGTTCAGGGTAACACATATGGAAAGCTTCCCTATATCCTTGGTCGTACCTGTTATCGGGTCGGTCGAAAGGACAAAGACCTCGTCACTTTTAAGCTGCAGCATCGCGCAATCCTCTCCGACCGCCGCTCCGACAAGCACCTCATCCCTTATGGCCTCAATCTCTTTTAAGATCGACCTTTTTAACACACTTTCACTTACCTTGCCTATTTTCATGGTGCTTTATCCGTCGCCTTCCTCGCTCTCTGAATCGCCGGCCTCCTCACTCTCTGAAGCACTCTCTTCCTGCTCCTCAGACTCTCCCTGCGCGTTACTTTCATTATTTTCCGCTGCCGATGCAGCATTGACCATTGCCTGCTGGGCCAGCGCCGTGGCGCCGCCATCCTGTTTGATCGAGGCCGCAACTCCCAAAGCGTAATCTATGGACCCCGATGAGATGGCGCTGCTGAGAGCTGCCCTGGTAACATCATTATCCGTTGCGGTTCCGAGCGTCAGCGTCCTGGGAGACGGTGAGTAGTGACTCGTATTTATCCTCACCCTCTCTGTCTCCTTGCCATCCACATATACTGTCTTCCATAGCTCGGAGGAATAGCCGATATGTGCCGACTGCACCTTTGTAAAGCCTGCCGGCTGCGAGGAATCCGTAACGATCTTCTCCCCCTCCGGCTCAGTCTCGGATATATCCACACTCTCAAATTCCAGCTTCCTGTTGGAGGGTCTGGTCTCAACCCCGTAAATATTGAAGGTTATAGTCTTATCTCCCGGAGTGATCCCTTCGATATAAACAGGATATTCCGAATTATTCGTAAATTTGAAATCCTTTGAGGTCCCGGAAATAGCCGCGTCCATGGAGTGATCCACATAGTTCACCACCATGGAATGATTGTATCTTTCATCGACCTGCAGCTCGGCTCTCAGCACCGCCTCATAAAGTGTCGTGGAGACCTGGCATATGCCTCCTCCCAGCGATTCGACCACGAGGCCGTTCTGATAGGAGCCGGCCAGCTTATACCCGTTCTCCTCCGTAAAGGGGCTCACCGTCTCATAGATCGACAGCTGCTCTCCCGGATAGAGTACCCTTCCGTTTACAAGCCTGCAGCCGTTCTGTACATTTGCGCATCTGTCGGCACCGGAGGACGTGTATTTTGTCGTAAAGGTTCCCAGTTTGTCCTTAATAAGCGAAAGCGTGGCCGGGTCGCCCTTGGGCTTCATGACCTCCGTTACCAGTGCGATCTCTCCGCCTTCTCCCTCGTAATCGGTGCTTATAAAACTCTCAATGAGCTTTGCCGAGGCGTCAATATTGATCTTCACTCCGTCAGTGCCGCCGATCACCTTAAAGCCGTTCTCTCCGCGCTCCAGCGTGGCATTGTCCGCATCGACGTTGTAGACACTGCATCTGTCGTTAAGCACCTGTTTTACCATATTGTCATCCAGATCCAGCTCTATGTCGAAGACCTTGTTTTTGCGCTTGAGATCAGTAAGATCCTTATATCTCCTGATAATATTTCCCTTCGTCCCGAGAGCTGCCGCTTCATCGGCTATGTCTTCGTTCGTCCAGGAGAGTCCCAGCTCACCTAAGGTGACGGTCACAAAATTGTCATTTGGGGCTGCAAGAGTTAAGGCCGAGCTTTTTAAGGAATTTACATAGTCTGAGATCTCAGAGCGGGCTTCATCAGCAGTAAGCCCCGACAGATTGATACTTCCGGCATAAATGCCTTCTTTTATCCTGCCGTCAGAAACAGCAGCGAATACGGGAACGATATTAAACACTATAATAAGAACGGCTATAAAAGCCGCCTTGTATAATTTTTTCATATTTCCTCTTTGTAGTGTTATAATGTAACTACTCAGAATAGCCCGAAAACGATGCCAGATGCGCTCGGCGCATCTAAACGGCATTCAAAACATGCCACTGGCATGTTTTGCACTTGCTGCTGAGGGCGTACAAAAGAGTAAACTTAGCAGGAAGCCCGCTCATTTGCGAAGCAAATCTTAATTGCGGGCTTCAGTAACTGCTCTGAACCCAGAGGGTTCTGAACAGTTATGTTATAATAGCGTTGGTGTATTAATTTATGGGGATGAAGCAGATCACCATAGCGATGATAAGGAGCGCGATTATCGCTCCCGATATGATCTTCCTGTTTCTTCCCGTGAAAAATTTAAAAAACATGATTATTCCCTTAAGAATCTTAGTTATGTCCAATCTGTAAGAGGTTATTATAAATGAAATTCCCCATTTTTACAAGTATCATACTGCTTGTAATAATCTTCCAGATAAATCTCCGGAGGATCAATAAAAAAGAGGCTCAGCAGGAAAAGGAATACTGGGAGCGGGAGCGCGCTGCCTTCATTGCCCCCCGCAAGGACATCTCCGGCCTGGACTACATTAAGATGCCCGAGGGGCTTCCCCTTGATTTCCCCATAGAAGACAAGAAAGCGGAGGAGCTTCGGACCAGGCTCATAAACCTCTCAAAGCAAAAAATAATCAATCTCTACGGCATGTCCAATACGGATATCAGGCTGACTTATGGCGCGCTGAATTTTGAAACACTCTCAATGGCCGACACCCGCTACCTGATCTTCATACGTACCCTCAGCGAGCTTGCCGGGGTTTACTACGATCAGGGCTTTATCGACGAGGCCCGCACCATTCTTGAATACGCCATAGACATAGACAGCGATGTACGAAACACTTACGTACTTTTGACAAAAATATATAAGGCGGCAGGAGAAACCGAAAAAGTGGCAGGGTTAAAGGAAAAGGCGGAGAATATCAAAACTCTGTCGAGGGACGGAGTAGTTGCCGCGCTAAATGAAATAGAGCTGGATGAGCTGCTGGATGAGGGCGAGCCCGTCTCCCTTTAGCGGACAGGAGAAGAGCACATGACAAAACACGTAAAAGAAATACTCGAGCTTACAGATGCCCACTACGGCACCGATATACACTGCTTCCTTCACTACGGCAAGCCCTATGAGCTGCTTTTTTCCACCATAATGAGCGCACAGTGCACTGACGCACGCGTCAACGAGGTCACGAAGGAGCTCTACGTCAAATATCCCACCCTGGAGGACTTTGCAAACGCCGATCTCGAGGAGCTGGAAAATGATATTCATCCGGTGGGCTTCTTCCACATGAAGGCCGCGCATATAAAGGACTGTGCCAGGGTCCTCATAGAGCATTTTGGCGGCGAGGTCCCCTGTGATATAGACGACCTGACATCCCTGCCGGGAGTGGGCAGAAAGACCGCCAACGTCATCCGCACACACGTATTCGAGGAGCCTTCTATCGTTGTCGATACACACGTTAAACGTATCTCAAACAAGTTAGGGCTTACCAAAGAGACTGATCCGGTAAAAATAGAATTCGATCTCATGAAAAAGATTCCAAAGGATCACTGGTCGCTGATAAACCTGCATTTCATAACACTGGGGCGTGAGCTCTGTATCGCCCGCCGCCCCAAATGTGATGCATGCTTCATGAGAGAGGTCTGTCCGTCAGCCGGAAAATGAACGTCGATACCCTAAGGCTCAATCCTCTTCGTCCTCGTCGTCATCTCCCTCTATCTTTTGCAGAGCATTAAAGGAATATGTCTCATTCTCAACACCTGTAAGATTGAGCGTATAGGTCTTGGCCTTATATCCATCCTTTCTCAGTACCACCACATGCGTTCCTGCTGTCTTGGTAAAGCTGATCGGAACGATTCCCTTGTATGCTCCGTCGAAATAGACCTCTGTCCCTTCGGGAGAATCGATAATAAGCTGATTGGACGTAGAGCCTGTGGTCGTCGTATATGTCGAGGTATCGGTCGTATTGTCTGTCGTAGCGTCAGTAGTCTTTTCAGTCGTTTTCGCGGCGCTGTCTGTTTTTTCGCTTGAGGTTCCCGAATTGCCGCTGGAGGTGCCCGCGTCGGTCTTCTTAAAAGTATCCGAGGGAATGGTGGACGGATTTCCGGAAACAGCCTGCTTCTTCTCTGTCGTATCCTCCGCCGCATTTTCTGACGCAGCTGTCTCCTCCAGAACCACGTCGAGATTGGCCATCTCCTGGGCTACTCTGATCTTATTCTTGATCGTTCTGTATCCTGTAGCAGAGATCACCAGACTGTGTATCCCGTATTCCAGCTCCACGGGTCTCATGGCCGAGACCTCTTTCCCGTCGATCTTTACCGTCACGTGTGCCTCGGGAGGATCGAAGGTAAAGCTGACCTTACCGTACTTTATCAGGTCGCCCTTAAACTCCGCGAGATTGACAAAGGTCTCCTCGCTCCTTCTTACGCTGAGGTTCTGCTTTGCGGTACTGTTATTATATATAACGCGCATCTCGTACCGGCCTTCCGGAATCTCCATCAGCATATCGTCCTCGATGGGGCTGATCTTTTTCCCTATCTCAACTATACCGCCCTGAAAATGTTCCCCTCCGGTAAGCCGCACATAGCCAATGCCGCTCTCCACCGTAATTGCGTACAGGTCATGGTCAATCCCGCTTATCTTAAGGGTATCTCCCTGCATTATATCCTCGAGGGAGATAAGCTCCGAATTTTTGATCACTACAGTATTTGCACCTATCCTGTAGTTGACGTCAGCCGTCGAAAATATACCCTTATTTATACTGAAGTTATAGTCGCTGACTCCGCTGTACGTAAAGCAATCCACAAGCTTCACACTGTTTACGTTCCCGGAATGGAGAGAGGCCGTAATATCCGCTATGTCGCCGGCCTCGATCTGCTCCTCTACCATTACATTACCGGTCTTCCCGGTATATACAGTCTCATCGGTGAGCTTCAGCTCGTACTTCTTTCCGGTATCCACATGGGAAAACTTTATATTGCCGGTACTTTCATCTATGCCGATTATTACCGTCCTCACCGTACCCTGAAGACTGTCCTCGTCAGGCAGTATATCCTCGCTTACCGTATCTTCTGACACTGTCTGTGCCCTGGCCTTGCCGAAGGAACAGCCCGCGAGACAAGCTGTCGTCAGCAAAACAACGAGTATTTCCGCTATTATTCTATTAAATTCAACTCTTTTATTTTTTCCTTTAATGCCTGTTTTGTGTTGCATGAAGGATCCTCCAGCACCTGCTCCAAAAGCTTTCTGAGTATTTCTCCCATCAACGGCCCCGGCGCGACTCCCAGCTCCTTAAGGTCATTGCCCTTTATGGCAAGATCACCTACAGTTATGGGATCCCCCGCCTCGACAACCCGCTCATATACCTTATGCAGCCTGGCAAGTCTGTCCAGCTTTTCCTGCCTCTGGTAATCGCTCTGTCCCATTTTATCCGCTTTCTGGACACAAAAAAGCAGTCTGAATATATCCGCACCCATTTTATTCATAGCGCGGCGTACCGAAGCCGATTCCGGCTCCGGCTTTATGTCGTGATATAGCACCAGGGCGCTCACTGTCTTAAGCGTTTCGTTGTCGTACTTAAGGCGCTTTAATATGCTCCGACTAATTTCTTCGCTTACCCTGGAATGGCCGTGAAAGTGATCCACTCCGTCGGCATCGGTGGTCTTACACTCGCATTTTCCCAGATCGTGCAGCAAAAGCGCCAGCCTTATATATTCAAACTCTTTATCGGTAAGAGCCTCTGTCTTTGTAAAGCTTCTCATTGCCTCAAGGCTGTGCTCTCCCACATTGAACCTGTGGTGTATATTATTCTGGGTACACTCCATGGCCGCATCGAATTCCGGCATAAAATACCTGGTTATCCCTGCCCGGTACATATCCCCGAGAAGCTCCGGGTGCGCGGATACTGCCAGCTTGGTAAGCTCTATCCTTATCCTCTCCGCCGAAACCTTATTTAAATTCTCCGCCAGCTTTTGCGCGGCTATTCTCGTGTCCCTGTCTATCTCGAAACCAAGCTGGGCAGCAAAGCGGAAAGCCCGCATTATCCTGAGCGCATCCTCGTCAAAGCGCTCCTCGGCTTTTCCCACGGCGCGGATAATTTTACCCTCAAGATCAGCCACCCCTCCGAAGATGTCTACAAGCCCGTCTCCTTCATTATATGCCATGGCATTTATGGTAAAATCCCGGCGCCTTAAGTCCTCCTCAAGGTTGGAGGCAAAGGTAACGCTGTCGGGGTGTCTCCCGTCGGAATAGTTCCCGTCTATCCTGTAGGTCGTGACTTCGTACCCCTTCATTTTAAACATGACCGTCACTGTTCCGTGCTGTATTCCCGTATCCACAGTACGCCTGAAAAGCCGTTTCACATCCTGCGGCAGGGCGGAAGTGGTTATATCCCAATCCGCCGGAGCTCTTCCCAGTATAGAATCACGGACGCAGCCTCCGACGGCATAAGCCTCGTAACCTGCGTCCGTTAAAGTCTTTATTATCCGGCTGACATCCTTAGGCAAAGTAATTGTCATTCCCTGGACTCCGGATATTACTTGGAAATGATCTTTACAGTCTGCCTTGCAATGGAGAGTTCCTCGTCTGTAGGAACCACCATAAGAGCTACCTTGTCTCCGGGCTTGGACAGGAAGAATTCCTCTCCGCGCTTCTTATTCTGCTCTTCATCAAATGAAGTTCCCAGATATCCAAGGTACTGTGCAACTCTCTTACGTACCTCTCCATTATTTTCTCCGGCACCCGCAGTGAATACGATGGCATCAACACCATTCATCTCAGCCACATAGCCGCCGATATATTTTGCAACTCTCAGGGCATACACCTCAAGGGCGGTATCAGCCTTCTTATTTCCCTGCTCAGCTGCTTCTGCAAGGTCTCTAAAATCAGAGGAGAAGCCGTCCGATACTCCGAGAACGCCTGACTTTTTATTTAATACGTTCAGAACCTCTTCGGCAGTCATGTTCTCTTTACGCATAAGATACGTGATCACGCTGGCATCAATGTCGCCGCTTCTGGTACCCATGATAAGACCTTCAAGGGGAGTAAGTCCCATGGAGGTATCCACACACTTTCCGTTCTTGACCGCACTTATGGAAGCACCGTTGCCGAGGTGGCATACTATGATCTTTAAGTCCTTTATATCCTTGCCGAGGATCTCAGCCGTCCTGTTGGATACGAACTCGTGGCTGGTTCCGTGGAAGCCGTATCTGCAGATCTTGTACTTCTCGTAATACTCGTAGGGGATACCGTAGAGATACGCCTTGGGCTCCATTGTCTGATGGAAGGCAGTGTCGAAAACTCCAACCATCGGAACGTCCGGCATAAGCTCCTGACAAGCTCTGATACCGATTATATTTGCGGGGTTATGAAGCGGTGCAAGATCTGAGCACTCTTCCATAACGCTTATCATTTCCTCGTTAATGCGAACCGCTCCCGAGAACTTCTCTCCACCGTGAACGACCCTGTGTCCAACTGCATCGATCTCGCTTAAGGACTTGATGACGCCTGTTTCAGGGTCGGTCAGCTTCTTGATGACCAGATCCACAGCGTCCTTATGATCCTTCATCT
Source organism: Lachnospiraceae bacterium (assembly GCA_017453965.1). Taxonomy (GTDB): domain Bacteria; phylum Bacillota; class Clostridia; order Lachnospirales; family Lachnospiraceae; genus NK4A144. The sequence goes on along the minus strand of JAFTEI010000177.1, from coordinate 20,490 downwards.
CCACCTTTGTATTTACCTTTTCGCCGTCTCCCGCTTTATAATCGATATTGCTTCCCTCGATTCCAATACGGTCGCAGATACCCTTTGCAAGAACCTTTCCAGCCTCGGTCTCGATGAGCTGATACTTAAGCGACGAGCTTCCACAGTTGATTACAAGTACATTCATTTTCAGTTATTCTCCCTTCTGATATCCTATGTTTAATTTCTATATTTAATATGCCTTGCCCCAGTAAACAAGGTGTTTTGCAGGTTTTCCGCAGCAGACGCACTTATCCGAAATAAGCTCCGTATCGTCAAAGGGCATACAGCGGCTCGTAACGGTGGTATCTGCCTTGATGATGTTCTCACATTCCTCATCCCCGCACCATACCGCACGTATGAAGCCGGGCTTATTCTCGGCAATGTCCTTGAATTCATCATAGGTCCTTGCGTCAAAAATACTGCTCTTTAAATGCGCTTCGGCGCGCTCATACATCTCTTTTTGTATGGTCTCCAAAAGCTCCTTGGCCTTTGCCGGTGCCTCGTCGAGCTTCACCGTACACTTTTCGGCATTGTCACGACGCACGAAGACGCACTCTCCGTTCTCAATATCTCTCGGCCCTATCTCTATGCGCAGAGGGAAGCCTCTCATCTCCTGCTCGGAGAACTTGTATCCGGGGCTCCTGTCGCTGTCATCTACCTTCACCCGGAAGTCCTTAAGGCTGTCCTTAAGCCTGTTTGCCGCCTCCAGGACTCCGTCCTTCTTCTGCTGTATCGGGACTATGACTATCTGGGTCGGCGCTATCATGGGAGGAAGCACGAGACCTGAATTGTCTCCGTGCACCATTATGAGCGCCCCTATTATCCTGGTGGACATTCCCCATGAGGTCTGATAAGGGGTGTTCAGTTTGTTGTCGCGGCCGGTGAACTGTATGCCGTAGGCCTTGGCAACGCCGTCGCCGAAATTATGGCTGGTTCCCGACTGAAGCGCCTTCCCGTCATGCATCATGGCTTCTATGGTATAGGTGGCTTCCGCGCCGGCAAACTTTTCCTTGTCGGTCTTGCGTCCCTTTATAGTGGGGATAGCCAGCACTTCCTTGCAGAAATCGGCATACACATTCAGCATCATGATCGTCCGCTCTTCTGCGTCGTCATATGTCTCATGAATGGTATGCCCTTCCTGCCATAAAAACTCCCTCGAACGCAAGAAGGGCCGGGTAGTCTTTTCCCACCTTACTACCGAACACCACTGATTGTAATTCTTCGGCAGATCCCTGTATGAATGAACTATATTCTTATACAGGTCACAGAACAGGGTCTCAGAAGTCGGGCGTATGCAAAGCCTCTCCTGCAGCTTCTCCATTCCACCGTGCGTGACCCACGCAACCTCGGGGGCAAAGCCCTCAACATGATCCTTTTCCTTATTCAAAAGGCTCTCGGGGATGAACAGCGGCATCGCCACATTCTCAACTCCGGTAGCCTTAAATCTGTCGTCCAGCTGCCTCTGTATATTTTCCCACAGGGCATACCCAGCCGGGAGTATTATCATACAGCCCTTAACGCTTGAATATTCGATAAGCTCCGCCTTTTTTACAACATCCGTATACCACTGCGCAAAATCCTCCTCCATGGAGGTAATTGCTTCAACCAACTTTTTATTGTCCGCCATTGACTAAGATCTCCTTGTAATTAATGCGAAGTAAATTGTGTCATATTCGATGAGGATTGTCAATTATATCTCAAGCGGCCTCCTCATTAATATTCAGAGGTCCGACTGACTACTGAGTGGTACCGCCTCGTCAAACTCTCCGATAAAACCAGGTGAGATCTCAAAATGCATGGATTCCCCGGTTTCCGGATGAATAAAAGTAAGCCCCACTGCCGCAAGGCAAAGCGGCCCCTTATAATCGTCGGGCAAACAGCCGTATTTTCTGTCACCGATCACAGGCAGTCCGGCATGACTTAGCTGAACCCTTATCTGGTGATGCCTGCCCGTAAGCAGCCTTATCCTGGCCAGTCGTATTTCAGTCCAGCCTCCCCGCAGCATGTATACCTCTTTAAGCGGCAGGCAATATAGTCTGGCTAATTTCGCCCCCGGCGTATTTTCCGACACGACCTGTACCATATTACCGCTTCCCCTAAGCAAATGATCCTCGAGCAGAAACTCCGAATAGGCATTGGCTCCCCTGTCGTAGATCTTTGCAAACGTCCCGCTTTTCATAGGATAACAGGCCGCAAGGTACTCCTTCTTAAATCCGTCACTCTGGATAGCTTTCGAAAGCTTTGCCGAAGCTTTGGCTGTCTTTCCGAAAACCATTATTCCCTCCACGGGCTGATCCAGCCTGTGCAGCAGCCCAAGATAGGGTTCCTCGCCCGCCCCGCTTACAGAAAGGTAATTCTTCAGAGTACGCACCATATCCGGCTTGCTGACCTCCGACGACTCACTGGGCACCCCGGGAGGTTTTTTGACCACTATGATATTTTTATCTTCAAAAAGGATTTCCAGATCTCTGTACGAGTAATTCATCTTATTTCAGACTTACGAATATCGTACTGTCGATCTGGGTAAGGACCAGGGAATCGAACTGTGCCAGGAACTTTGAAAGCTTGGAGGCCCCGTAGTTTCTCGTATCAAAGTCGGGATACCGGCGCTGAAGACTGTTTCCCAGTGCCCCCATATTCATTCCCTCTTCGTTGTTGTCAGCCATTATGATCTGTTTAATGGCCTTTTCAATAGTAGAAAGCTTTGTAAGATTATTTGTCTGGGAGGCTGCCTTTTTTGTAGTTGAAGCCGTCTTAGTGCTCTTAGCAGTCTTTCCGCTCTTGGGGGTCTTTTTCTCCTCCTTCTCTCCGTTCTCTTCCTTATAGAGCACGTCCAGCATTTTAAAGGAGTCGCAGGCCTTGATGAGCGCGTTGGGGGTCTTGCTCTCGCCCATACCCACTACCATCTTGCCCTCTTCCTTCAAGGTCGCCGCCAGCCGGGTAAAATCACTGTCCGAACTCACCAGGCAAAAACCATCGACATTATTGCTGTATAGAATCTTCATCGCATCTATGATAAGCGCTGAATCCGACGAATTTTTTCCAAAGGTATTGTTGAACTGCTGCATGGGAATAATGGAATTGTCCAAAAGCTTTTCTCTCCAGGAAGCGCTTTCCGCCTTCGTCCAGTCTCCATACGCCCGTTTTATGGTGATGTCCCCATAGTTGGAGGCCTCGTCCATAATCAATTCTATGTATTTCTGAGATATATTTTCAATATCTATAAGAACAGCAAATCTTTTATCTGCGGCCATTTTGTATCTACCTTCCATCTATACCTTGAAACGGTAGCCTACTCCCCAAATCGTCTCAATATACTGGGGATTCGAAGAATCGAACTCTATTTTTTCCCTTATTTTCTTTATGTGCACGGTTACCGTCGCAATATCTCCGATCGAATCCATATCCCAAATATTCCGGAATAGCTCCTCTTTGGAATAAACATGGTTGGGATTGGAAGCAAGGAAGGTCAAAAGATCGAATTCCTTCGTAGTAAGCTGTTTTTCCTCTCCGTTAACGTAAACTCTTCTCGCGGTTTTGTCAATCTTTAAACCTCTGATCTCCACGACTTCATTGTCCTGCGCGCCGCTCTGCGTCAGCCTGTCATACCTAGCCATATGCGCCTTGACCCTTGCCACGAGCTCGCTCGGCGAAAAGGGCTTCGTCATATAGTCATCGGCTCCAAGGCCCAGGCCGCGGATCTTGTCTATATCGTCCTTTTTTGCAGACACCATGATTATAGGAATATTTTTCGCTTCCCTGACCTGACGGCAGATCTCAAAGCCGTCGACTCCCGGCAGCATAAGATCGAGGATTATAAGGTCAAAGTCCTCCTTAAGACTCCTCTCCAGTCCCTTTTCTCCGGTATTTTCAATCTCTACGGTAAAATCCGACAGCTCCAGATAGTCCTTTTCCAGGGCAGCTATGGATTCCTCGTCCTCGATTATCAAAATTCTGTTCATGACTTCCTCCTGTTTATGACGCCTCTTCTGTTTCGGTGGGCAAGTATTTTCTGAATTCCATCATCATAGTAGTACCGGTGCCGGCGCGGCTGACCGCCCAGACCCTTCCGCCGTGGTCTTCCACTATCTTTTTTACTATGGAAAGTCCGATACCGGAGCCTCCCTTATAGGAATTTCTCGACGTGTCTGTTCGGTAAAATCTGTCAAAAATATAGGGAAGATCCTTCGCAGCTATTCCCTGGCCATTGTCCTCTATCTCAACAATAATAGAGGAGTCGGCATCTCTTAGCCGGATATTCATGATCCCCTTTTCCTTGTCGATATATTTTATTGAATTCCCGACTATATTGTTCACTACCTTTTTCATCTGTATGGGATCTGCGATTATACATATATTTCTGTCGAGGTAATTCGTATAGTTGAGCTCGATATTTTTTGATTCGAGATCCACCTTGATCTCATCCACACAATCGTTGAAATAATCGGAAATATTGATCCTTGCAAAATTATAGGCGATCTTATTCGTGTCGATGCCTGAATAAAATGTAAGCTCATTTATCAGGGAATCTATATCATTTGCCTTAGTATAAATGGTACGGATATACCTGTCCATTTTTTCGGGAGTATCGGCTACCCCGTCAATTATGCCCTCGGCATATCCCTTTATTGAAGTAACGGGGGTTTTCAGGTCGTGTGTAATATTGCTGATCAGCTCCCTGTTCTCATTTTCCCCTTCCACCTGCGCGTTTGCAGAATCCAGCAGCCTCTGTCTCATTTTATCAAAGTTGCTGCAAAGCTCTGCTATCTCATCGTTGTGCTCGGGAATTTCCATCTCGAATTCCAGCGTTCCTTCGGTGATCTTCTTTGTAGCTTCGGTGAGATTTTGAATAGGCGCCACAACAGTGGTGTACATCCAGCTTACCAATATGATACAGGTAAGCAGCATTATAAGAACAAAGTCTGCAAAGAGCTCCGTAAGAGTAGGTTTCCCCCAGGCTATTATCGTCATTATAAGGCAGATAGGAATTAATATGCCTAATACCAATGCAATTATTATCTGAACCTTGAGTTTCATAAATCCTAGTATAACATTTTCCTGGAAATCGTTATCAAAAGGTTTACTAAAATATATTAATATTTTATAAAAAGCAGCTTTTTTCTTGCATATTTTTCTATTATTATTTAAAATTGTATACAATATCGCTGTAAGTTTTGGGATTGGCTATCCGAAAATCCGGCGGTCAGTATCAGTTATGTATAGATCAAACGGCATTGAAAGGAGAAACGATATGAAATTTGTATGTCAGGTTTGTGGTTATGTGCATGAGGGAGATACACCTCCCGAAAAATGTCCTCAGTGTCAGGCTCCCGCTTCCAAGTTCACAAAGCAGGAAGGCGAAAAGGTTTGGGCTGCTGAGCACGTTTTAGGTGTGGCAAGTGATGCTCCCGATGAGATCAAGAACGGCCTGCGCGAAATGTTCAATGGAGAATGTACTGAGGTCGGAATGTATCTTGCCATGGCTCGTGTAGCTATCCGTGAAGGATATCCCGAGGTTGGCGCTTTTTATGAGAAGGCTGCCTGGGAAGAGGCTGAGCATGCTGCTCATTTTGCAGAATTACTTGGTGAAGTCCTTACCGACTCCACAAAGAAGAACCTTGAGCTGCGTGCCGAAGCTGAATATGGCGCAACCCAGGGTCGTGCCGATCTTGCAAAGAAGGCAAAGGCCCTCAACCTCGATGCCATCCATGATATAGTTCATGAGATCGGCCGCGATGAGGCCAGACATGGAAAGGGCTTTGCAGGACTTTTGAAGAGATATTTCGGTTAAATCAATCTCCTAAAGATAAGGATTTCCAAAAAAGAGGACGAGTGCCATACCCGTCCTCTTTTCAAATCCTTTATCTGTCAGACTTTTCACCGATCATACAGAAGCGCTGTTCAAATACTTCTCCTGCTCGGGAGTCAGTACATCTATCTTCTTTCCAAGGAAGTTCAGCTTACGGACAGCCACATCCATATCGACCTCCTCAGGCACGTCGATAAGCTTCTCTTTGAGCTCACTTCCGTGTTCGATAAGGTATTTTGCCGAAAGCGCCTGTATTGCAAAGGACATATCCATAATTTCTGCGGGATGTCCGTCTGCGCATGCAAGATTTACGAGCCTGCCTTCACCCAAAACATAGAGCGTCTGACCTGAAGGAAGCTTATATCCGATTATGTTGTCCCTCATCTGAACTGTCTCAGTGGCAATTTCCCGCAGTCTCTTCATATCTATCTCACAGTCAAAATGTCCTGCATTGCAAAGGATGGCTCCGTCCTTCATGACTGCGAAATCCTCTTCGTCGATAACCTTATCGCAGCCCGTAACCGTAACGAAGAAATCTCCGATCTTTGCTGCCTCGTTCATAGGCATAACATCGAAGCCGTCCATCACCGCCTCAATAGCCTTGACTGGATCTATTTCAGTTACGATTACCCTTGCTCCGAGGCCCTTGGCTCTCATCGCAGTTCCCTTACCGCACCAGCCGTATCCTGCGACCACAACGATCTTTCCTGCAACTATCAGGTTTGTCGTCCTGTTTATTCCATCCCAGACTGACTGTCCCGTACCGTATCTGTTATCAAAGAAATGCTTCATCTGTGCGTTGTTGACCCTTACCATGGGAAAGCCGAGACTGCCCTCTCTGTTCATGGCCTCCAGACGCAGGATACCCGTAGTTGTTTCCTCGCAGCCACCGATGACCTGCGGGATAAGCTCCTTAAACTCTGCATGTATCATATTTACGAGGTCACCGCCGTCGTCGATAATTATATTCGGACCTACGGACAACACCGCACGTATATGGTTATTATATTCTTCATCAGTAGTGCCGTGCAATGCGTGAACCTCGAGCCCTTCTTCCACCAATGCTGCCGCAACATCATCCTGAGTAGAAAGCGGATTGGAACCCGTTACGTACATTTCCGCTCCTCCGGCCGCAAGTGTAAGACAAAGATATGCAGTCTTGGCCTCCAAATGAACCGATAGCGCTATCTTTTTTCCGGCAAAAGGCTTGGTCTTTTCAAACTCATCATGCAGGGTCCTGAGAAGCGGACAGTTTCTTCTGACCCATTCTATCTTTCTTTTTCCGGAAGGTGCCAGTTTGATATCTCTAATTTCGCTAGCCATATTGTCTCCTTTTATGTTTTATTATTGAAAAAAGTTTGGGGCTGTAAAAAATAAAGGCGGGCTATTACAGCCCGCCTTTAAAATTGTCTTGCAAGTTTCTATTTAGAAGCTCTTAAGATATGCATTAACTAACTTCTGAAGCTCTGCTCTCTCAGCCTTGATAGCGGCTTCCTGTGCAAGGATCTGAGCACGTCTAGCCTGATATGCACTCTGATATGCATCATATCTAGCCTGTCCAGCTGCTCTCTCAGCAAGTCCCTTAGCTATCTGACCCTGCTGGAATGCTGCAAGCTGTGCCTGATATGCATTGTAACGTGCGATACCTGCTGCCTTCTCTACTTCTCCCTTAGCTATCTGGCTCTGCTGGAATGCTGCGAGCTGTGCCTGATATGCATTGTAACGTGCGATACCTGCTGCTCTCTCTGCTTCGCCCTTAGCAAGCTGCGAAAGATAGAAGTTCTGAAGGTTTTCCTGATATGCGATATACTCTGCTGTACGCTGACTCTGTGCAGCTATTGCAGCCTCAATCTCTTCACGAGGACCTGCAAGTGCAGGAACAACCGAAAGAACTGTAAGAGCTACGCATACCAATAATGCTGCTACTTTCTTCATAGTGAAATCTCCCTCCGTAAATAAAGATTTTCAAATTAGGTACATTCTACCATCATCTGAATTGAAATTCAATAACTTTTTTAACAAAAATTACTGTATTTGGTGTCTCAAATTATTTACCATCAATAGGTCCGATTGTCAAGCCCCAATCTTTGACATATTTTTCTGATCTCAAAATAGACCTTTTCCTCATCCAGGGTCTTAATCTCCCGGCCCTCCATCAGAACGCGTCCGTCTGCGATGACAGTATCGACCTCCGAGCCGTTGGCGGAGTATACGAGTGACGCAAGAAGGTTATTATTGGGCATCATTGAAGGCACATCCAGTCTCATTATCGCCAGATCGGCCTTTTTCCCGACCTCTATAGAGCCAGTGAGCTTATCCAGCCCCAGTGCCCTCGCTCCGTTGATCGTGGCGATCCTGAATGTTTCCCTGGCGCTTATACACTGAGGAGTGGCATGAGTTCCCTTATGGATGAGCCCCAGCAGGCTCATTTCATGGAACATATTCTGCGAATTGTTCGATGCGGCTCCGTCGGTTCCCAGGCACACGTTTATCCCCTTCTCAATCATCTCGGGCACAGGCGCAAAGCCGTTTCCGAGCTTCATATTCGAGGCCGGATTGGTAACTACGCTCACATTATGGCTTTTTAATATATCCATATCTGCATCATTTACCTGAACACAGTGCGCAGCTATGGTCGGAACATCAAAAACCCCGGCATTTAAAGCATACTCTATGGGCGTACAGTCATGATCCTTCCTCATGTTTTCGCTTTCGGTAGCGCTCTCGGCCAGATGGATATGTATCCCCATTCCCTTTTCCTTAGCCACGTCAGCGCACATTTTCAGATAGTCCGGAGCGCAGGTATAGGGAGCATGCGGCCCGAGCATAAATTTGAGCCTGTCACATTTTCCGGCGTCTTCTGCCTCCTCAAGGGCTTCCTTCAGCCGCCTGTCCTCCAGGTCATAAGTGTCTCCCACAAGCCCGCGGCAGATTACCGCTCTCATACCGGAATCCATGACCGCCCGGGTCGTCTGGTGTATGTGCATCTGCTGGTCATTGAAGGTAGTTGTTCCGGACTTTATCATTTCCAGCTGTCCCAGGCACGACCCCCAATATGCGTCCTCCTCCGTAAGCTGGGCCTCCAGAGGATCTATAGTTTTAAACAGCCAGTCCATGAAGGACAGATCGTCAGCCACATTACGAAACGTTGACATATAGGTATGTGTGTGCGCATTGATAAGACCCGGTATCACCAGCCTGTCTTTCCCGTCTATGGTCTTTTCAGCCTTAAAACCCTGCGGCTCGTTGTCAATTCCAGTAATTTTGTCATCCTCAATATAAATCGAGTGTTTGGCTATTTTGTCTTCTTCACCTTCCGGCAAAACAACCATGGCGTCTTTGATCAAAATTCCCATTGTGTTATTTGTTCTCCTTTATGTGTTTTTAGGGAAAGGCTGGTTAAAGCGTTTCCCGGTCAAATGTACCGCTTTCTATTTTTTCTTTCAGATACTTCCCTACGTAGGCAGTATAACTCATTGCGCCGGCCTTCAATTCCTCCGGCATTGAAAGCATTATTCCCGCTGTCTCAAAGCTGAGGGTCCCGTCGTATGCAATATCCCGCATACCCTGAATAAAACCGCCCCAATCCACACAGAACGCGCTTCCCCAGTTTGAGATAACCGAAAACGGCAGGGCATGCATATCCCTTACCCCATTATTGTCATGAAGATGAGTGACTGCAAGGCTATCCGATACGGTATTTATCATACTGCGGACATCCTGCTTCAAAAGCGTTGCATGCCCGATATCAAGGCAGTATTTAAAAATACCGGCTCCCACATCCGAATTGAGCTTTCTGATAAAATCCACCGCCTCCTCTGCCTCCGAGAAAGGACATTTTTTAGCTGTACCGCCCGAATAGTAAAACAGATTTTCTATACAGATCCCGATCCCTGCGCCCTTTGCAACGGGCGCAAGCTGCATAAAATAATCCCTGTTGAGCTCAAGCTCCCTGCGCTCTTCCAGCTCTCCCCCCGATATCAACGGGTGCACAACGATATACGGACTTCCGAGGAAGCCCGCAATATCTATAGACCTTTTTACTATTTCCGTAAAATGCCCCCACGCTGCGCCATCGCCGGTGTAATTCAGAAAAGGCGCATGCGCCTGCAAAAACAGAAGACCGTATTTTGCACATTCATCGGCGTAGGGCTCGAAAAATTTCTTAAGCTCATCCGGCGACCCATCATAAAAGCAGGGGACAGACGCATCCGAAACGGACCTTGTATCATAAAAGGACTCCAGCGAGAAATCCACTCCGTCAAAACCGGCCTCGGATATCGCCTTAAACCCCAGTTCTTTTTTATCTTCAGGTTCGAGAGCTACTACCCCAAGCGCCTGTATGCCGATATTCATAAATTACAGCCTCTTGCGAAGAGCCTCCGTCTGATCCTCATAGCCAGGCTTGCCCAGGAGAGCGAACATATTCTTTTTATAGCTCTCAACACCGGGCTGGTCAAAAGGATTGACGCCGAGCATATAACCTGACACGCCGCAGGCAAACTCGAACATATAAAACAGCTGGCCCAGATATCTTTCGGTCTGCTCAGGTATTTTGATCATGGTATTGGGAACATTTCCGTCCGTATGCGCAAGGATGGTTCCATTCATGGCACACTTGTTTGCAAAATCAACGGTCTTGCCCGCAAGATAATCCAGTCCGTCAAGGTCGGATTCAGCCTTTTTCATAGTGAGCTCGACCCTGGGCTTTTCAATCTCCAATACGGTCTCAAACATTATCCTTGCCCCATCCTGGATAAACTGTCCCATGGAGTGAAGATCCGTCGTCAGGTCCACTGATGCAGGGAATATTCCCTTCTGGTCCTTTCCTTCGCTCTCTCCGTAAAGCTGCTTCCACCACTCCGATATGTAGTGCAGGCTGGGCTCGTAATTTGCCACGATCTCAACCGACTTACCCTTTCTGTAAAGGATATTTCTTATTGCGGCATATTTCATTGCGTCATTTTCTTCGAAGGACTTTTTCTGCGCGACCTCACGCATATCTGCGGCGCCGGCCATAAGCTCATCTATATCGGCTCCCGAAACGGCGATCGGCAGAAGACCTACCGCTGTAAGCACCGAGAAACGGCCGCCTACGTTATCGGGAACCACAAACTCCTCATAGCCCTCGGCATCGGCCAGCGTCTTTAAGGCTCCCTTTGCCTTATCGGTAGTTGCATATATCCTCTTGGCAGCCCCCTCTTTTCCGTATTTTTCCTCGAGCTTGTCCCTGAATATCCTGAAAGCGATACCGGGCTCGGTCGTAGTGCCCGACTTCGAGATCATATTGACCGAAAAATCCCTGTCCCCTATAACGTCCATAAGGTGTGCAATGTAGGTCGAGGAAATGTTATTTCCCAGGAAATATATTTCGGGGCCTTTGCGGACGTCCTTGGAAACGTTGTTGTAGAAGCTATGACGCAGGAACTCAATGGCAGCCCTCGCTCCCAGGTATGAACCGCCTATTCCTATTACCAGAAATACCTCGCTGTCGGAGCGAATACGCTCTGCAGCAGCTTTTATCCGTGAAAACTCATCCTTGTCATAATTGACCGGCAGATCCACCCAGCCCAGAAAATCGTTCCCGGCTCCTTTCCCTGAAAGCAGCAGCTCTCTGGCCGCATTTGCCTGATCAATGATGTTCCTGACCTCATCATCTTTAATAAAAGGTGACGCTTTTGAATAATCGTAAGTAACCTTTGCCATATTAATCCGCTCCTTTTTTGAGGTTTTTACTGTTACATACCAGTGACTCGTATCACAGATTCGTAACCATGTTATTTCCTAAAAATATATCAAACCACGGGCTAATTTGCAAACTTTGTGGTATACTGATAAGCATGAAAAAGATAGTACTTACAGGCGGCGGAACAGCCGGTCACTGCAACCCCAATTTAGCGTTGGTTCCCGTACTCAGGCAGCAGGGCTACGACATAGTCTATATCGGCTCCTATGCGGGTATCGAAAAAAAGCTGGTCGAAGAGGCCGGACTGGAATATCACGGCATTTCCTCCGGAAAGCTCCGAAGATACTTTGATCTGCAAAATGTCACCGATGTTTTCAGGGTAATAAAGGGCTTTGGAGAGGCGCATTCTCTGTTAAAAAAGCTGGCTCCGGACATTGTCTTTTCAAAGGGAGGCTTTGTCTCGGTTCCTGTTGTCAGAGCTGCCCACTCCCTTCATATCCCTGTCATCATACATGAATCGGATATGACTCCCGGCCTCGCCAACAGATTGTCCTTCGGCGCGGCCCAAAAAATATGCTGCTCTTTTAAAGAAACCTTAAGCCTTTTACCCGAAAGGAAGGCTGTATTTACCGGTTCGCCGGTCAGGAGAGAGCTCTTTTCAGGAGACGCGGAAAGGGCCAAAAGGTTTTCGGGCTTAAGGGATAACGACTTCCCCACGATCCTGGTCACCGGAGGGAGTCTTGGGGCTGCCAGCGTAAACGAGGCTGTGCGTCATGTTTTACCCGAGCTTTCCAAAAAATATAATATCGTTCACTTATGCGGAAGAGGAAAGGTTGACCCGACGCTGAACCATGTGGAGGGGTATGTTCAGTATGATTATATAGACAAGGAGCTGCCTGATCTTTTCGCGATGGCGGACCTTGTAATTTCCCGTGCCGGTTCCAATGCGATCTTCGAGATTCTTTCCCTCAGGATTCCCAATATTTTGATCCCTCTGCCCTCAAAGGCATCCAGAGGCGATCAGGAGGACAATGCCGCCTCATTCAAGAAACAGGGTTATTCCTACGTTATCGAAAATGACCAGCTGTCCGATGAAACGCTTCTGTCCGGCATCGAGGAGGTCATGGGCAGCCGCTCAAGATATATCGAAGCGATGGCAAGAGCACCGGAATCCGATGCCGTAAACACTATATGCGGCCTTATCAACGACACAGTTGAAAAGCGCATGACCACATAGCATAACATTTTTACAAGGAGATCTTACAATGAAGGACGATTGCATTTTCTGCAAACTTGCCAACGGGATAATTCCCACTAACGTCGTATATGAGGACGACGACTTTACGGTGATACTTGATGCCGGCCCCGCGACACGCGGTCACTCACTTATAATACCCAAGGAACACTATGCAAACATCTATGAGCTTCCTGAGGAGCTCGCGGGAAAGACCTTTAAGCTTGCAAAGCGTCTTGCTTCCCACATCACGGAAAAGACCGGCGCCGAAGGCTTTAACATAGTGCAGAATAACGGCGAGCTGGCAGGACAGACCGTATTTCACTTTCATCTGCACCTCATTCCCAGGTACGCGGACGACGAACAGTGGATTGTCTGGAAGCCCGGCAAACCGTCAGATGAAGAATTGAAAGAGACCCTGAATACTATTCGTGTTCAGTAAACGGGAAGATCTGATCCAGCATTCTGTACATGGTGAAATCACCTTTGATTTGCATATCACCATACATAAAGGAATGCTGGAAGGATCTTCTTCCGCTTATGATATCATTCATTTTTTCCTGACTTATCTTACAAAGAATCTGCGGCGAGGGGTTGTCCCTGTATTCTATCCTCATTTTCTCCCCGTCTATTTCAAGACTTAGAGGCGCAGACATCTTTTTTATCATGAATTTAAAAGTCGCCCTGTAATCCCTTACAGGTCTGAAATGCTTCTTAAATGCCGCGATTATCATATCCTCTTCGCTTGCGGCATTGTTTTGCATAAGCGTCTTAAAGCGGCTGGAAAGCTCCTTTATATCCTCCTTCTGAGTCTGGACATAGTTTTCATCGGACACATATTTTGACAGCTGCTCCGTCTCCTGGGGCGTCAGATTCATCGGGTCCATGCTTGTGACCATCTGCTTGACGGCCTGTGAGCTGGCCGGCAGCACCACCCTCTTCTGCGATATTATCCTGTAGAAATTCTCGGCCTTCTTTTCTATTACGGCCATGTAATCCATATTCAGCTCAAAGGCCACTCCGTCCTCTACATATCCGGAAAGTCCGTCCAGAGGTATCCCTCCCAGCATATCCCACGCCGATTGCAGAGTTACCTTTCCGTCTCTTTCCCCATATGTGGTTGACATAACTATAGGGCACATATATATCTTCGCGATCTTTTCCTTGTTTCCATACAGCCAGCAGGCATCCAGAAATTCGTACATATATCCGCCTATACCATACCATTCCACGGTAGACGCCAGGATGACCCCGTCCGCGTCGTACAGAGTGTTGGGAAGCGACGTTATGCTTCTGCGCTCCTCGTAAAGATTGTAGCGTTCAACCTTTACGTTCAATTCGTCCAGCACATCCTGAAACCTCTTTAGCACAGTTTGTGTCGGATCGCCCATTATTCCTCTTCCGCCATAATATATGTTTATCTTCATAACTTTTCCCTCAGACTATCCGGTTAAAATGCTCTCCTCCCTCAACCTTTTCCGCACGGTATATTATCGCACCGATTATAAGCCCCATTATCAACCCTCCGATATGCGCCGCATTGTCCACTCCGCCGCCGGTAAAGCCTGAATAGAGGCTGTATGCAACCAAAAAGGCTATCCTGCCTGTTGTCAGGTCCCTGTATTTTCCCCTGTTCTTGATCACTATGGCAAAAAGGCAGCCGATAAGCCCGAAGATCGCTCCGCTGGCACCAGCGCTGACCACGCCGGAACTTGTATAAAATGAGGTGATAAAGCTCACAAAGCTCGCAAAAAGTCCGCTGAACATATATAAAAACATAAATTTCGGCTTGCCGAGAATATCTTCGACCTGGCCTCCTATCAATATGAGCGCCAGCATGTTTGACGCCAGATGCACAAATCCGAAATGCATAAACATACAGGTGAACAAACGATAATACTCTCTGTTTGTCACAAGATAGGAGGAATACATTGCCCCGTGTCTCGCCATATAAGAGGCATCCGTCGTGGAACCGAAGATCGACAGTCCGATAAATACTATTAGATTTATCAGCACCAGCGCAACGGTTATCTCGTTATTTTCAAAAAAAGCCTTTATCCCCACAAAAAATCCGGCCTGTCCGGGGCTCCTGCCGGCGCGCTCCATCGTGCCGGAATATGCCCGTGCAACCGAAGCTGCAAAGTCCTTTGTCCAGGCTCCTTCCAGCCCTTCCCTGAGTCCGTCGAAGTCAGAAACCGTATTCTCATACAAGATCACTCTTCCGGAGGTTCCGTCCAATATCCACGCTCCGCCATCCATGGCGGCGATTTCCCTGCCGGAATTCTGTCTGCTCGTTACTATCAGCGTATGTAATCTGATATCTGAGTATCCCCTGGACCCGAAGGAATTTACGACCTGCTCCCTGATATGCGTGTATTGTGGCACACTGAACTCATCAAGAGATGTATTTAAGATCAAAAGGCAATATACTATGCTTCCGGATATTCTGTACATTACGGAAACGGTGGGCGCAGACGTATCAAGTCTTAAATAGCCTCTGGATATCAGGAATTGCTCGGTATTCATTAAAAATCCTTTCAACTTGCAAGTAATATCATCTGACAAACCCCTGCCGGTATTTCGACAGGAATTGTCGCCATTTCGTTTACTATACACGTTCGCCGGATTTTATGCAATCAAAGGCTGAATTGAAGCATTACATTCGCGATCTTTATGATGTCTCCGTCTTCAAGGGCTGCTGCCTCATCCTGCTCCAGCCTCCTGTCATTCAGACAGGTCCCGTTCGTCGAATTCAGGTCCGAAATAAAATATTTTCCTCCGTTTTTTCTTATGGCTGCATGTATTCTGCTGACCCTCCTGTCGGCTATGACGGCATCAGCTTTTCCTGCCATTTTGCCTATAGTAAACGGACTTTTATCGATCTCAAATTTTGCCTCTCTTCCGTTTATATTCCCTGTAAGCCTGGCGGCCTCGGTCTTGATCTTACGCCCCGCAGTAGAATCAGCAGAAAAATAATCGGACAGAAGTACCGTTTCGCCACTGTTCTCAATCGCGGTCTTTCTCTCATCCAAAGCAGAAAATTCGGCCTGTTCTATCATATCATGAGCTGCATCGACTCCCTTTCTTTCATAAAAATTATCGAAATCATCCTGGGCCTCTTCGTTCTTCCCCTTACCGCGGCGTTTCATATACATAAGCCCCACTATCGCTGCCGCAAAAACCGCAGCGGCGGCTCCTCCTATGCTTGCCGGCTTTACTCCTTTCAAGCCGACAAGTCCGGGTAACCCGGGCTGCAGGAAGACCGCGAGGATAGTGATGACGGCCAGGGCAGCTATAATATATAAGACCAGCGGTGCCGGATCGTGCTTTTTCTGCTTATCCTCCTTCTCTGAATTCTCTGAAAAGAAACCCTCATCTCCGGGCCGTACTTCCGAATCCTCGTCATCATCCCATAAGCTCCCGGGAGGAAGCGGCTCGTCATAGGTCTCAATGGATACGGAAGCTTCCTCCTCCCTTGGCATACTTCTTTTTAAGATATTTTCAGGCGAGTAAATTCCATCGCACACCTGATTAAAATAATCGTATGCCAGCTTCGTCGCATCCTCGTCCTCCTTATCCGTAGAATCTATAATAAACTGCGCCAGCTCCAGATATGCCTCGGTATATGTATCCCCAGCCTCCGGATAGCAGCAAAATACCGGCTCCTGGGTCTCCAGGTTCCAGAAGATACACTGGGGCTTAACAAGGATGTCCGTAGATCTGAGCAGATAATCGGACAGCTTATCGGCAACCTTGACCAGCCCGCTTAAAAGGCTCCTTATCTCCGAAAAAGACATACTTCTCCCCTCAAATAAGACATTCAGGGACTGCCTCGAACGTATATCATAAAAATAATAGGCCTTTCCGTTTAGATGCTGAACACTCATCCTCAAAAGACCGGGAATATTGTTGTGCAAAAGCATCTTCTCAGCCAGGGGAGCCTTCATATTTTCATTTTTACCCAATATCATGTAGTTATGATTTATATCCTGTCTGTATTTTATTTCCATTTCCGCGCCTCTTTTTCCTTCCTACATTTCTCCCGTATCCGCTTCTCCCGGATCGTCTGCCAGGTTCTCTATTATTCTGCAGCTCCTTACAAAGCCCGTCGGATCGAGTCTCGTGGCTGAGCTCTTTACATTCATCTTCAGCTCGGAAGGTATGCCCGGAATAAAATTAACTCCTCCGGGGATATTCATGATGCCTGAATATGTGACCGTCAATGTATTATTTTTCATTTCTATATTCTTTTCACTGACCCTGGTTACGAGCAGCGCCTCCTTTAGTAGCTCATCTCCTGCCTTTTCCGCCTTTTTCAAAAAATCGGACTTTCCGGAGGTCACAAAGCTCCCCCTCATTGCCGCCTGGTATGAAGCGGCATCCATAACGGCCCTATCATGTATGAAAAAAGAAAGATAGATTATCAATACTATCACTGACATAACCAGCGGAAATATAAACGCCGCTTCTACAGTATATGAACCCTTAAATTTTTTCCTCATAATATGCAATTTCCTCCTCTGAAAAATAGTTTTGGCCCTGATAATAACTGATTTACAGCCCTTAAGAGCTGCTCCGCTTCTGATCTCTAACCGTTATAAAAAACCGTCATAAGCGCGTAGGATATGAGCAAAAACGGGGCGAAGGGCAGCTCCGTATGCCGTCCGGCCTTTTTTATCATCAGCAGAACAGCCGAAACGAGCGCTGATATGAACAGGGCCCACATCAGCAGCCGGATATTCATGAACAGTCCCAGAAATATACCACTCACTATCACCATAAGCCCGTCCCCGTATCCAATCTTCTCCGAGCTCACCCTGGCGAGCAGCAGAAGTATCACGCCGAGAAATATCCCTCCGAGCTCCTCCAGAAGCGACAGCTCGCCATTGATGAAAAACAGTGCCAGTCCCGCTGCCATAAAGGGAAATATAATTTTCAAATATATCTGTTTTTTTACCAGATCCGTCACAGAACATATCATTAAGAACAAAGTTAATAATACCCGGCTTATCATCACATCCCTCCACAGGTCTTACATGCCCTCCTGCCTCCGGCCTTAGACAGCGGTACCGCCTGTATCCCGCGTTTTAGCGCAGAGCAGGCAAGGGTCGTATGGTACCTGTCACCCTCGCTGGTAATATACAGCTTCCCGGAAGAAGCCCTGTTCCCGCAAAATTCACAGGAATAATATTTACCGCCATTTTCATTTCTTTCCCCTGAAACAGCTTCCTTTGTCGTCTCTCTTACCGTGATCTTCAGATGCTGACAGTTGATATTTCGATGATAGACGGTGCCGTGCTCTGTTATGAATACCGTTTCCTCCTCATCCTCCGAATCGGAAGCCTTCCTCCGGGTATTGTCGTAGCCCGTGAAAGCCCTGATCCTGGCCCTGTTCATCACTGTGAAATTCCGGATTCCGAAAATATCAAAGGGAGTATCGACCTTATAAGCTGCTATCAGGTCAATGATCTCGTCGCCTTCAAGAACTGACGAGCGCAGAAAGCTGATACCTCCACTGCCGCGCTCTACTGGGGACTCGTCAGCATAATCGTTCCCAAGGTGCTTCATGACCATGCTCTTTCCAACGGTCAGGGACAGACCCTTGGAGGATATGATATTTCCCCCTTCGGTTCCGCCCAGCGAGTGCTCATAGGCATATGAATATGTTGCAAGCTGCCTCGCAGACTGGTGCAGCGCTTCCTCCGCATTTCCCGAAAACCGTATTGCTTCCGCGATATATAAATAGGTCAGCACCGCAAAAAGAAATATCGGAAGCACCAGCGCAGTTTCCACAGTGATGCTCCCCTTACAGAAGAACCTGTCGGACGCCCTATTCAGTACACTTTTTAATTTTTTTACGAGTCTGTTCATGCTTTATCCTGTAAGTAATGTGTTTGGGAGATAATTTGATCAAAGCGTCTGGCGACACCATTTAAGTCATAGATTAAATACTGAAAGGGAAAAGAAATGTACCGAAAAGGGCATCCGATAAGCCCTCCTGCAACAAACGATACGTAATGATGCTTACTCTATTATGGCCTCATAGGCAAAATCTCTTCTGATAGAATATTCATAGCCAAACCTGCTCACGGCCTCTATATCTGCCTGTATATATTCAATACAGCCATCCATTCTGAATGCGGAATTTCCCTCTGTGGTCCTCATGTACAATTCGATGACATCCATCGCTCTCATAACCTTGGAGCTCTTGTTTTCAAGCATCAGAAAGATCCGAATATAATCCGCATAGCTTAAGCCAAGCTTTGCGCTGTCCTTGTCTTTCCCGGTCATAGTCATAAAAAGCGGCAGCTGGGCGGTAGTTTTTATATTAAAGTCCTGAGCCGTTTTCATTATCGGAACTCTCCCTCCTTTAAGAAGGGTCCTGACATCTACCACGCCCTCCGCAAAACCCCAGGCCAGAAGTATCAGCTTTGAGAGAGGCTCCTCAATCTCTGGATTTAACAGCAGCAGTGCTATTACGGCTGCAACTACCTCCGCTTCAGACTTCTTTTGGCTGTCCTTCATAACGGCGATCGTATCTGCAGTAACGCGCGTAAGCAACAGCTTCTCTACTGTTTTTCTAAGATTTGCGACATCTGTATTCTTGCCGTTCAGGATATACTCCAGTTCGTAGCTCATGGAGGGATGCTTTAGATCGTTCGTATATGACGAGCATTTCCACATAAGATATTCGTTAAACAAAAATTCGTTGGTCAGCGAATCCGGATCGCTGTCAGGCCTGACGACCCCTACTCCCTTGGTCAGGCTCCTGTGGGAAGCACAGTCCTTGACGGCCAGCTCCTTATCGGAGGCCCTTGGGAGGGAATTCATTATCATATTTAAGATACCCGCCCTTTTATCAAACACCTGGTCAGCCGGGTTAGAGGCCTCGTCCCAGTCTATGTCTTTCAGCTTATTCTGGAGCTTCTCCCTCTGTGCATCCACATCGGTCTCCTCTATTTTGCTGTTCTTATACGTCTTGTAATTATTTACTGCCTTATTTATTATGCTGATTCCGAAACGGTCCTTTACCGAGTGTATGGCCTGTCTCTTGAAGACCCTGCCAGCATTGTCCGAGGCATACGAGGCATCTCAAGCTCTATATTCCCAACAGACAGACCGGTAAAATCGACGGACCCCAGGCTGAGCTGCCCCTTTGAAGGTTCAAAATTATATTTAAGATAATCCTTAAGATGCTCCTTAGTATTGGCCAGGGATGGTGTGGAAGACCCGTAAGAGGTATCTATGTAATAAAGGTCGTAGTTTTTCAGCAGCTCCCTGTTGTATTCGGCAAATATCGAATATAACCCCATATCCGTACACATTTCTATGCGCGAGCGTATTGCACTTACCCGAACGCTTTCAATGACCGCGGAAATAAGTGACAGGATCATAGTCAATATTAAGCTCAAAAATACCGTAATGGCTCCTTTTCTCATATATACCTCTTATGGGCTTCAGTAATAAGTATCTTAAGTAAAAGAGAAGATTGACCAGGCGATCTGTGCCTGCAACGAGAAGAATAAAAAATCAAATAGACTTGCTTCGCTCAGTTATGGTCTTAAAGATATTATTGACCAAAGTAGTGAGCTGGTTTTTAAAAATAATAACCAGGCCGATAAGAACAACCAACATTTGTGGCGAGGGGGATTAAAGCCAATAGAATCAATGCTTTTGACAGTATCCACAGTGTGTTTACAGTCCTCAAAATAGGGTCAAAGCGTCAATCTGACGTCAGGT
>JAFTEI010000176.1 GCA_017453965.1 Lachnospiraceae bacterium | reverse complement strand
ATCAGAGAAGCCATACTCGTTTTTTTCATCGAGCTTCAGGCCGGGCTCTGAATATTTGATATAGTCGTAGCTGAAATATCCGACCAGACCCCCGGTAAAGGGCGGCAGTCCTTTAAGCTTCGGGGCGCGGTTCTCCCTGATAAGCTGACGTATATATTTCGCCGGATGCTCCACTGCCATGCTGATACGTCCTCCCGCGTTTACACACATCCTGTGGTCGGTACAGGTAAGCTCCATATCCGGATCAAAGCCCAAAAAGGTATATCTGCCCCACTGGACCTGATCCTCAACGCTTTCCAAAAGGAAGCAATGGTCGCTGATATTCTGCATTATCCGCAAAACTTCCATCGGTGTTCTTATATCTGACAGAATCTGCCTTACAAGGGGGATCTTTTTGTAATCCCCGCTATTGGCAAGCGCTCTGACCTCGTCAAGCGTTAAAGTATCCATTTCCTACTCCTTAATGGCAGTCATTTACACCAGTTTCTTCAGCTCTTCCAAAACCTCATCATAGAGTTTTAAGAAATCCTCGTAGTGTCCGTTTATATATATAAGATCCTCAGCCTTGCCGGCATTTTCCAGGCCGAGGGCCGCCTCCGTCATCTTTGCCAGTCCCAGGGTCTTGGAATTGCTCTTTAAGGCATGTACGTGTGTGGCAAATTCCTTCCAGTTGGCCTCCCTGTAGCTTCTGGCTATATTTTCCTTATTCTCGTCACTCTCCTCTATATACAGCTCCGCTACCGACCTGACAAAGCTCTTGTCCCCTCCGCAATACGATAAAGCCTCATCCATGTTCATATATTTGAAGCCCTCTGCGCCATAGGCCTCGTCCTCTGCGTCAGCCTCGTCATCGCCGTCGTCTCCGGCAGACTCCTCCTGAGTCTTCTCCCGGTCGTCGCGTTCCTTATCCGTGCCGGTCTCCTCCTCATCCTCATCTATGGCTTCGGCACTGTCCTTACCGTCCTCCGGAGTATTGATCTTATCCTTGGGAAGATATTTCGCAAGCATCCCCTCCAGCTCTGCCCCGGATACCGGCTTGGAGAGATAGTCGTTAAAGCCCGCCTGCAGATACATTTCCTTCATTCCCTCTATGGCGTTTGCCGTCAGAACGATTACTGGAGTGTCCTTGCACTGGTGATCCATATGCTTCATCTTATCCAGGGTCTCTATTCCGTCCATCTCCGGCATCATATGATCGAGGAAGATCAGGTCATAATGATTTTGGACTATCTTATTCAGACAGGCCTCGCCGCTTCGCACCGTCTCTATATTTATGTCCGTCACCTTGAGCAGCCCCTTTATGACCTCCAGGTTTAGGGCATTGTCATCCACCACCAGAATTTTTGACGTGGGGGCTTTGAGCTTGGGCGTATACCTGGCGCTCTCTGTCTTCCTGATCCTGGTCTTTTTGATATGGCCGATGGGCTCTTCCGATACTATTCTCTGCTTTATGGTGAAGGAGAAGGTAGAGCCCTGCCCATACTTGCTCTCGACCTGTATGTCACTCCCCATAAGCACGAGCAGCTGTCTGGTAATATTGAGTCCCAGACCCGTTCCCTGGATGTGGGCGTTCCTTCTCTCCTCCAGCCGGATAAAGCTGGTAAAGAGCTTGTCCATATCCTCTTCCCTGATACCCAAGCCTGTATCGGAAACGCGGAAGGTAATAAATATCTCATCCCCGTCCACATGGTTGACCTGTGCAAGAAAGGTTATATTTCCCGTTTCAGTGTATTTAACAGCGTTGCTTAAGATATTTAAAAGGACCTGATGTATCCTCACATCGTCGCCATAGAGCAGGGACGGAAGGCTTTCGTCGAAATCGGTGATAAACTCCAGATTCTTCGACCTGGCCGAAAGCTCTGTCATCTTGCAGGCCTCGCTCAAAAGCTGCACCGTCGAATACTCCCTGTTAACTATGGTCATGCTGTTGGATTCTATTTTGGAAAAATCCAGTATATCGTTGATTATGGACAGGAGCGACGTGCTGGCATCCTGAATATCCCTTGCATAGCCCTCAACGACCGGCGAGATATCGCGCTCCCTTAATATGAGCTCATCCATTCCCATTATTGTATTTATCGGGGTACGGATCTCATGGGACATATTCGCAAGGAAACGGCTTTTGGCCTGATTTGCCGTATCCGCCTCGTCCTTCGCTATCCTTATCTGGTCGTACTGTTTTCTGATTATTGAAAGGAAGCTGTACTTTGATATCAGCCATGTAAAGATCACCACTGCTATGAGTATCACAAAGATCAGATAGGCTCTGAAAAAGGTATGCTCATAGAACTGCGCCTGCTTGTGTATAGGTACTATCAGGTCCCTCACCAGGCTCCTGGCCGCAGAATCTATGATCTGTACATGGAAGGTATAATTGCCCTGGGGAATATTGGTATAGGTGATGGTTTCCAGGTCGCTCTGCTGGACGGTAATTCCCGTCTCATCAAAGCCATCCATATATGTGTGAACTATCGGATCCGAAAGGGTGTAGTTAAGTATCGCGGGATATATGTCCAGTCGCTTAGCCTCCTCGGGAAGCACATATATTCCCTCTTCGGATACCTTGATAATCTCGCCGTCACAGACCACACGATTGACCGCCAGGGTATAATTGTCCTCATACTTATTATAATTGATCAGTGATACCCTTCTGACTCCGGTCGTTGCACACAGATACAGATTTTGATATTCATCCACGTAATTCCAGGAGTTTGCCGTCAGGGACGTATCCAACCCCCTCTGCTTATTCAAAAGCTCCGCGTCATATTCCTCGTTTGCTATGAGCTCTTCCGCATCTACAATATATATTCCCGCACTGCCCGTCACCCACACATCGGACTCATTGATTATAATGTCGTAGTTATTGCTGTAGGGAAACCTGCTGAGCTGTTTTATCACACTGTCTTTTTCATAGTAAAGCGAATTACTCGTTACATAAAAAAGGCCCCCGTTATACTCAACTATCCTCATCACGACCAGGGTATTAAGTCCGTCGTCCTCGTCTATCACGTCAGTGACCTTTCCGTCGCGGATGATATATATCCCGCCGCCGTCACTTCCGGCCAGCAGCGAGCCGTCCTCTCTTTCGTAGAGGCACAGGATCTGCGCGGTTGTCAGTCCGTCCTCTTCCCCGATGGTATGTGTAACAACTCCGTTATTTATGTAGGTTATTCCCTGTGTGCTCGCAGCAACTATCGTCCCGTCCTTCAGCTCTATGGCCGAACGGAATCTGCTTCCCATGGTGCCCTTATCGCTTTCATTGTATTCTGTTATAGCCCTTGTTGGGCTGATACAGATAAGTCCGGCCGTGCTGTAGGTGGAGATCCACATATTATCGGAGCTGTCCTTAAATATCCCTCTTATCCTGTCTTTTCCGATGGAAGAATACTCCTTGTAATTGAGCTTATGAAGGTTCTTCTTGTCTACCACCAAAAGTCCGTCGTCACTTCCTATAAAGAGCTCTCCATCCCTCTCCGCAATGGCATTTATGCCGGTTTCTCCCATATTTGCCTTGACGCTCACGTTTAAAAAGGGATTTTTAGACAGCTTAAGGATACCCAGCTTACTGGAGGTGAACCATACATTTCCCTGATAATCCCTCACCGCATCGGATATCGCGGCATCAAAGCCCGCCACGGAAATTATCTTATAGACCATGGACCTGTTCAGATAGCCCAGGCCCATCGAGCCGCAAAGCAGATACTCTCCCGAAGTCTCTTCATAGATTATCTTGTTTACAGACCTGAGCCCCTTTACGACTTTTTTTCCCGTTATATTGAACTGTCCGCCTTCAAGTGTACCTATCAGCATAACTTCCTCGGAAGTCCCCAAAAGAAACCTTCCGTCGGGTGTGTCGCAGACCGTCTGAAATTCCTCGTTTTCATTTTCATATTCAAGGCTGAAGACCAGCCGTCCGCTCCTCAGGCCGAAAAAGGTCCCGTTATTGGTGACCCCGGCTATCATGTCATTGCTCTTTGAATAGATAAGGCTTCTGACAAATATGAGTTTGTCATGCTGGGAAAGAGAGGTCACCCCTCCGGATTTGGATATTATGGAAATATAGCTGCTCGTCCCGAGATAAATATTACCGTCCTTGTCCTCTGCGATACACCTTACGGAATTCGCCGCAAGTCCTGAATTTACATCAAAAAACTGTATTTCATCCTTCTTCGGGTCATAACAGCCTACGCCGCTGTCATTTGTACCTATCCACAGCCTTCCTAAGGAGTCCGTGAACAATACCATAACGTTTTTTATCCTCTCATCTATCGTTATGGACTCAAAGCCCCGCCCGGTGCTTCTGTACAGCCCCGCGTAGCTTCCGGCCCAGATATAGCCGTCCCCAGTCTGCGCGATAGCATTTATCTCCGCGCAGTTTATCCCCGAATCAGTGTTGTAGAGCGTCGAATTATACTCGGCCGAAAAATCTTCATTTTCATATGGATCGGCATCCTCCACAACCATGGCGGAAGCGTATGCCCGAACCGGAACGAGGGCTATGAGAGTGGAAAGCATGAGGCCGAATATAAGGATCATCACTCCCTTGAAGCCGCCGTAACTCCCTTCTTCATCTCCTTCCCCGTCTCCGGACTCAATACTCTCGTCCTCTGCGACCTCGATAAAGTCCTTGATACCGAATTTCCGGTGTGCCAGATGAACCAGACCATAGGTCATGAGCAGGGTCAAAAGCTTGTCAGGCATATCCAGGAACAATTCTCCGGCAATACTGCAGGACAATCTGCCCAGCCCCTCCGCGCTCAGCATGTCAAACAGGGCATCTCCCCAGATATTGCCGGTATATCCCCCGTAAAAAAGCAAATTCAGCGGCACGGATATGACGACAGCGCCGATACCGGCAAGTACAGCCGTGCTGACCACAAAAAACACCTCTCGGTCCTTCGGATAGAGCAGCCCTACGATAAAGGCCACCGCTATTTGGGTCAGCGCATAAAATCCAGCCACAGGCTCACCTATCATCATTACCAGATTACTCAATATTCCGACTATGGCTCCGGGCAGTACCCCGATATAACAGGCTATAAAGGCCGTCCCAAGCGTATCCAGCCAAAACGGCGCATGAATGGCCTGGGTAAAGAACCTCATTGCGAGATTCAATATCAACCCGACCAGCATAAACAATATATTTCTAGTATTAAATTCGAATTTCAGCTTCTCGAAATTCCCGATCTTCACGTCTTTGTCTCCAAAAAACAATAATCCGAGTTATTATAGCACAATTCATTGTTTTATGGAAACCTGCGAATGAAATTTTCCTTCCTGTTTTCCTTCCTGTTTCTTTTCTGTGCGAATTCTTCCTCTCTTCAATCCACAAAGCAAAAGCCCCGGATCATCTGGCGATGCCCGGGGCTTTATCATTCGTTACGGCAAACTACTCCGTTTAGGCGGATGATTTCAATCTTTATCCAACCATTTACAAATATAATATAGGTAACTATACCTACTTATATATATGTTTTTATCTTGCCTAAAACCATGTCATACAAATAAGCTAAAGAATAACATGCTATAATTAAAACTAAAAACAACATCAAATGCAATTTGTTCTCATACTTTTCATATGGGAAAGAATAAAAAATTATCTTTCCTTCCAACAAGAAAAGTGAGTATGAATGTTTTCCAGTGAACATAAGAAAATCACCATGAAAACATTTACGTGAATTACATATAAATATT
>JAFTEI010000019.1 GCA_017453965.1 Lachnospiraceae bacterium | reverse complement strand
CCCCTGCACAGGGCAACTCCGAGCTGGGCGATAACAGCGTTTGATGTAAACTGTCCGACCAGATAACCGCAGGCCGCCAGGATAGTTCCCGAGGTCAGGATCGTGGGGAAGGCTTCATTCAGGCTCTTTATAACTGCCACCCTCTTGGAGGGAACCTCAGTCCTCAGCACCAGATATCTGCTGGTGATAACGATGGCGTAGTCAATGGTGGCGCCCATCTGGATCGAGCTTACGATAAGGTAACACAGGAAGAATATCCCGTTGTTCATCAGGTAGGGTATGGAGAAATTTATCCATACGCTTCCCTGTATAGTCAGAAGCAGGATAAAGGGCAGGCCCGCCGACTGGAAGGTAAAGAGCAGGATTATTCCTACAAAGAGGGCCGTCAATATGGTTATCAGCGTATTATCATGGCTGAAGGATTTGCTCAGATCGTAGTTGCTCGTCGAATCTCCGACCACGTAGATGTCCTCGCTGTAGTATTCCTGCACTATCGAGCGAACCTCATCTATATGCCGGAAGGTCTCCTCGCCCTCGGGCTTTCCCTTCAGGATAAATACAAGCCTTGAGTGCTCTTCACTTTCAAGCTGCTCTCTGGCGTCGTTGATCTGGTCATGAATATCGTCCAGGTCCTCCGACAGCTCCTCCGACAGATTGAAGGCTCCCTTTTCCTTCTGTTCATATATATAGTCAATGATGTTTATTACCGAGATCTTATATGTATCTATGCCGTCGACAAAGGCTCCGTACGCCTCCTTGTCCTGGGCGTAGGCGGTATATAAGAGCTTCACCAGTCCTACGT
Source organism: Lachnospiraceae bacterium (assembly GCA_017453965.1). Lineage (GTDB taxonomy): Bacteria > Bacillota > Clostridia > Lachnospirales > Lachnospiraceae > NK4A144. Next base: position 9,834 of record JAFTEI010000019.1, on the reverse strand, counting down.
CGACATCGGCTATCTCCGCCATTTCCCTCGGATTGACCTCGTCGGTCAGCACGTATTCCTGAGCGTCTCCGACCTCCACGTTGGCAAGAGCAGTTATCTCTCCCACATAATCCAGCTGTTTTAGCCGCTCTATGACCTGGGATTCCCTGTCGTAATCTCCCACCGGGAGCACTATGGCCATAACATTTCCCACATCGAAGGTCTGGTCTATCCTGTCCTTGGCCTTGATAAAATCAGTCTGCCTCGCCGTCCGGGGTGAATTCACGTCAAAAATATAGGGACACTTATTGGAAAAATGAATCGCAAAGCCCACAACGACCAGGAAAACTAACGGCATAATATATCTGACCGCAAAGATCAGCCTGCCCCACATATTGATTTTGGGAACAAAGCTCCTGTGCCTGGTCTTATCGATATATTTCTGAGCCATGAGGATGAGAGAGGGCATGAACAAAAAGACGGTTATCATGGAGAAGAGGATCGCCTTTATCAGCACCAGTCCCAGGTCCTTTCCTATCTGATACTGCATGAAGATGAGCGCTCCAAGACCGGCTATGGTAGTAAGGGAGCTCGAGGATATCTCGATTATACCCTTTGAAAGCGCCTGCACCATAGCGTCATGAGGCTCGCTGCCGTTCTGTCTTTCCTCCATGTATCTGTGGAACATTATGATCGCGTAGTCAATGGCGAGGGCCAGCTGCAAAATGACGTCTACGGCGTTGGAAATGAAAGAAATGGTCCCGAAGATGAAGTTCGTTCCCTTATTCAGGACCGCTGCCATCACGAAGGTTCCGATGAAGATGGGAATTTCCATATAGGTAGTGGAGGTGAGAACGAGCACTCCCAGTATTACAAAGGCCACTATCACGAGGATAAACTTAATATCGTTTATAAGCTCGGCCGAGTCGTCCTTGTCTACCGTGGTGTAGACGTAATTGTCGTAATCCTTTACGTAATTTCTGACCTCGGCTATGGCCTTCTGGCTCAAGGGAGTATCCTCCTCTTCATCGAAGGATAAAGTGAAGAGTGCCGAGGAATCCTTATAATAATCCTCTATACTCTTATTGTTGTAATCATCGTCGCTCTCATCATAAAAATCCACCTTACTTATACCGTAGATATCTTCGAGGCCGTGAGCCAGGATAAGCGCCCGGTCGTAGGTAATATTTGTCACAAGGACGCGAGCCGTTCCGAAGGTCTTGAACTCGTTGTCCATAATGTCCACACCTCTTCTCGTCTCAGTGGTCTCCGGCAGATATTGGGCCAGATCATTTTCGACATTGACCCTGTTTATAGTAGTCAGGCAAAAAACAAACGCTACGAGGAACAGGACGAAAAAAAGCTTTCTCCTGTCAACAATAACTTCGGCGATTTTGTCCATCACCGAAGTGCTCTTGTTTTCATCCATATATAAAATAACTCCCTTTATTCAAAATATTGTGGTCATACACGTCGTATTATATATATTATGTCAACATTTGGCAATACTCACTTTTTATCAATTATGGGAAAAATCGCTATAGGATCACCTGTCATTGTAATTTTATGTCAAACACTTTATAATTTATCTCGATACAAATTTCCGCCCGAAAGGAATATATTTTATGAAGATATCGGCCATATTTAAAGAGAAAAAACGTACCCTGTCCCTGGAGGTCTTTCCTCCCAAAACGGATTCCGTTTACGAAAAGGTAGAGGCTTCAGTCAATGAGATAGCTGAGCTCAAGCCGGATTTTATGAGCGTTACCTACGGTGCCGCCGGCAGCACCAGAAAGCACACCACGGCTATCGCCTCCAATATTGAAAAGAAGGGGGTTACCGCCCTTGCACATCTGACCTGTGTCAACGCCTCCGAGGAGAGCATAAGGACCCAGGTCGAGGACCTGGCAAAGGCCGGGATAAAGAACATACTCGCACTGAGGGGCGACCTTCCCGAAGGAGTCGAAAGCACCGGCGACTGGATCTATAAGCATGCCAGCGAGCTCATACCCGTCATAAAAAAATATGGTGATTTCTGCATCGGAGGGGCCTGTTATCCCGAAAAGCACCCCGAGGCGGCAAATTTAAAAACAGACATAGACAACATCCGGCGCAAGGTCGATGCCGGCTGTGAATTTCTGACCACCCAGATGTTTTTTGACAACAATATCTTCTATAATTATCTCTACAGACTCAGAGAGGCGGGGGTGAGCGTTCCCGTGGTCGCAGGGATAATGCCTGTTACGAATGCCAAACAGATGGAGCGGATAATCAAGCTCTCCCAGGCCTTCATCCCCAGGCGTTATATAGCACTATTGGATAAATTCTCTGAGGAACCGGCGGCTTTAAAACAGGCTGCCATCGCCTATGCCACCGACCAGATAATAGACCTTCTGGCAAACGACATCGGGCATATCCACATATATACAATGAATAAACCCGATGTCGCAGCTAAAATTCAGGAAAATCTTTCTGAAATATTCAAATCTTAGGCTTCACGCCCGGCTGTGCGCCACTGGCGCACATTGCCCTGATGCGGCGTTTATAGATGCCCGTCCCTGAACATCGAAAACTTGTCCATGGGATAGTTCGCAAGATTGGCAAGGACCTTTCTGCCGTCAGCCTTAGACAGCAAAGCGTTCCTTGCCTTTGTTATCTCGACCTCCGTTTTATGTCTCGAGGGCCCGCCTACGCAGCCTCCGGAGCAGACCATTCCTTCCACGAAGTCCTCCTGGAGCTTGCCGTTCTTCATAAGCATGAGGGCCTTCCGGCAGTCGTTTCCGCCGGCACACTTCAAGAGCTTGATACCTGTGGTATCTTCCCCTCTCTCCTGCATGCACTCTATGACCGCAGCCGCAACTCCTCCGCTGGAAGCGAATTTCTTGCCCCAGATCGAAGCCTCCTGATACTCGTCCTCAACGGGCTTCATCTTGATGCCCTTGGAACGCAGCAGCGCACGTATCTCGCCGTAGGTCACAACATAGTCCGCATTGTCGGGAACTGTCTCGTCCTGAGCCTCCGACTTCTTCGCGATACAGGGACCGATAAAGACGGTCACGCAGCCCGGATGGGTCAGCTTAAGGTATCTCGAAACGGCACACATCGGAGAAACCGTTGAAGACATATTGTTTTCAAATATCTCCGGGAAGTGTTTCTTCAACATATTTATAAAGGCGGGACAGCAGGAGGTCGTCATCTTCTTGCCCTCCTTGCGGGCCTCGCTCCACTCCTCTGATTCATAGGCCGCCGTCATATCTCCGCCGAGTCCGACCTCGACCATATCCGAAAAGCCCAGCTCCATTAATGCCTTCCTTATGGCTGCCATGGAAATTTTTTCTCCGAACTGGCCCTCGGTTGCGGGCGCGCACATGGCTATGACCTCCTTGCCCGCCTTTATGGCCTGGATTATGGGCACAAGGTAGGTCTTGGAGCCTATGGCCCCGAAGGGACAGCTGTGTATGCAGTGTCCGCACTGGATACACTTGGAGTCGTCTATCTTGCAAAAGCCGTATTCATCGTAGGAGATCGCCCCCACCGGACACGCCTTCTTACAGGGCCTCTCCAGATGCACGATGGCCCCGTAGGGACACTCCTTCGCACACATGCCGCACTCCTTACATTTGCCCGCGTCAATATGCATCCTGACCTCGCCCGGCGAGATCGCATCGAACTTACACGAATTGAGGCAGGCCTTCCCCAGACAGAACCTGCAGTTGTCCGTTACCGAATATGCCGAGATCGGACACTCATCGCAGGCGGGGTCAATGACCTGAACCACGTTTTTTGAACCCGGATTGTAGGTAGGGTTTTCAGCACAGGCCAGACGTATCCTCTGCCTGACTATCTCCCTCTCCTTGTATACACAGCAGCGATAGGACGACTTGGGGCCGGGAATTATATCGTATATGAGCTGTTCCTTATGCTCCGCATCCAGCTTGTCCTCCCATGCCAGCCTGCATACCTCCTCCATTATCTGGTGTTTAAGACTGATAATTCCAAAATCACTTGTAATCATACGCTTTCTCCTGCTATCTGACGTGCAACATAGATGCCGCTTGCCGAGGCATGGGACAGGGAGTGGGTTACCCCGCTGCCGTCGCCGATAACGTACAGTCCCTTATAATTCGTCTCCAGCCTGTCGTTGAGCTTGACCTCCATGTTGTAGAACTTGACCTCCACTCCGTACAGAAGGGTGTCATCGTTGGCCGTACCAGGGGCTATCTTGTCCAGAGCATAGATCATCTCTATGATACCGTCCATGATCCGCTTCGGGAGCACGAGGCTTAAGTCTCCTGGAGTCGCGGCCAGGGTCGGTCTTATCGTCCCCTCGTCGATCCTCTTCTGATTGCTCCGGCGCCCCCTTTCCAAATCTCCAAACCGCTGAACTATTACCCCTCCGCCCAGCATATTGGACAGCCTGGCAATGCTTTCTCCGTATTCGTTGCTCGCCTTGAAGGGCTCCGAAAAATGCTTTGCTACAAGAAGTGCGAAATTGGTGTTTTCGGTCTTTTTATCCTCTCCCTCGAAGCTGTGTCCGTTGACCGTGACTATACCGTTGGTGTTTTCATTTACGACGATTCCGTTTGGATTCATGCAGAAGGTTCTGACCTGATCCTCAAATTTTTCCGTCCGGTACACGATCTTACTCTCATACAGCTTGTCGGTAAGGTGTGAGAAGATGACCGCCGGCAGTTCGACACGAACTCCCAGGTCCACCCTGTTTGACCTTGTATCGATATCCAGCTCCTCACATATCCTGGACATCCACTTGCTTCCGCTCCTTCCCACGGAAACGATACAGTCCTCACATTCCGCTTCCCCGTCTTTATATATCACCTTAAAGCCGTGATCCAGCTTTTCGATCCTGTCTATGGGTGTATGGAAAAAGAATTCAACTCTGTCCTTGAGCTCCGCAAAAAGGTGCTCCAGTACAATATAATTGATATCCGTACCGAGATGCCGCACCGAAGCGTCGAGCAGGGTAAGCTTATTCTGGATACAGAGCTTTTTAAACTCGCTGCCGGAGGTGGAATACATCCGGGTACCCTCTCCGCCGTGGGAAAGATTTATTTCATCCACATAGCGCATGAGCTCCAGCGCCTTATCCTTACCTATATACTCGTATAAGGTCCCGCCAAAATCATTGGTTATATTGTATTTGCCGTCGGAAAAGGCTCCTGCTCCTCCGAAGCCGCTCATTATCGCGCAGGTCTCGCAGTGGACACAGGACTTTATCTTTACGCCGTCTATGGGGCAGTGCCTCTTCTCCAGAGGGTATCCCGCCTCAAACACCGCAACCTCTTTGTCCGGACATTTCTTCATAAGCTCATATGCCGAAAAAATACCACCCGGCCCCGCTCCTATTATAATAACATCATATTTCATAACACTTTATGCTCCTAATAATCTGTACCGGTAAATATCAAGCCCTTGAAGGCATCCGCCATCTCTCTGGACGAGAATTCCAACCGCATGTTTTCATTGACATTACAGACTTCGTCATCTATTTTGTGTATCGCCTTTAAGGGGTAGTCGTAGTCCCACTCATAGGTTTCCTCAGCGACAAGCTCTCCGTCGGCATATACCGAAAGCTCTCCTCCTCCGGGCAGGAGCTCATGATCGATACCCAGCTTCCCGGAAAGCTTTCCGTTAAAGTCTATATCCCAGGTCCGCTCATCAGATCTCACACAGTCCGAAGCGGCTATATAATAGAAGGTATCGTATTCCGTAACCGCCTCGTCGTAAGGAGCAGTATCCTTTGTCTCATGCTCCTCATACGCCTCACACTTTTCACTGATGATACCGCTTATCGTTTCGAAATACAGCCTGTAGCCCTCGTCGTTGGGGTGCTTGTCGTCGACGCAAAGGTCCTCAAAGCTCTTCCCGCTCCTCTCATAGGCCTCGATAGTATCGGCGACGGGATAATCATAATACTCGGCCAGGGAAATGATATCCTGTATCTTTCTGGTATATGTCTTCTGCGAGCTTTCCAGTATGCTTATCAGCGCACAGTTTTTATACTTCCGGTTAAGCCCTCGTATTATAGCCTCGTATTCCCTGGCAAAGCCGCTCGTTCCGTCATTTTCACCGTAGCAGATCACCGCCAGGTCATACTCGGTATCGTCATTTAAAAGCATTTCGCTGACATATCCAGCATAGCTGGTGTTTCCGCCCAGTGAAATATTGGTAAGGTTACATTTGCAATAATATGTACCCTCTATCCATTCCTTTAAAAGCACATCCCAGGAATTTCCCTCGGTGGAGCCCGCTCCCCCTCCTATGGAATCTCCGACGACCAGAATATTTACATCCCGCCCGCTTTTGAGCTTTTGATAGAAGCCTATGGGACCTGTTTTGAGGGCCGCGTTCTCCTGCTTTAAGGCTTCGTTTTCCTCCTCCAGTGAACGGTTCAGCTCTTCCAGGGACTTAACCTTCGTATCCAGCTCGGTTATCATTGCCGCGCTTTCGTTTAGCTGCCCGTTCACCGAGTTTAAAACATTGTTCGCATTTTTTATGGACCAGGCCATCCTGACCATAAGCAGTATAAAAAACACGACAACGATGACCGCAATGACGGAAATAATATGCTTCTTATCTTTAAAAAATCTGTTTGAACCTTTATTATTTGACATTCTCTTAAACTTTAATATATGCTATGATTATACAAAAAATTTTGAAGGAAATAAATCATGTCTTTGCTTAAACTTAAGCCTGCCTGTAAGGACTATTTATGGGGCGGCACCACCCTGGCTGACAAATACAAAAAAGCCGGAAGCGGCAGCAAGATAGCCGAAACCTGGGAGTTATCCTGCTATCCGGAAAGTCCGTCAATTATCGAAAACGGCGAATATGCCGGGCTCTCCTTAAGTGAATATATCAATAGAGCGGGAAAGGACGTCCTCGGAAAAAACTGCGAAAGATTTGATTCCTTCCCTGTCCTTATCAAGCTTATCGACGCGGCTGACGACCTTTCGATACAGGTGCACCCGGACAATGCCTATGCGCTAAAGCATGAGGCGCAGTATGGCAAGACCGAAATGTGGTACATTGTCGATGCGGCTGAGGGCGCCGGCATCTATTACGGCTTTAACCGCGATATCACCAAACCTGAGTTCAAAAAGCGGATCGAAGACAATACCCTGCTGGATGTGCTGAACTTCGTTCCGGTAAAGTCAGGGGATGTCTTCTTTATAGAGGCTGGAACTGTACACTCCATCTGCAAGGGGATTCTGACCGTTGAGCTCCAGCAAAGCTCCGACGTCACCTACAGGATCTATGACTACGGCCGAAAGGACAAGGACGGAAATACCCGGCCCCTTCATATCGACAAGGCCCTGGATGTAGCCAGGCTGTCACCCGTAGAAGCACCAGAGGATTTCGGCCCCCATCTTGCAAAATGTGATTATTTTACAGCCGACAAGCTGATGATAGACGATCTATACAGAGGCCGCGCAGATAACGACTCCTTTGTCCACCTTCTCTTCCTAAGCGGCGAAGGAGGGGTAAAAGCTGGCGGAGAGGATGTCAAATTCCGCCCCGGAGACAGCATATTCATCCCTGCCGGAACCGGAAGCTTTGAGATACACGGCCGGTCCGAAGTCATCGCAACCTTTGAGAGCTGACCTGCCGCTTTAATCAGGTGCTGCAAGCACGGATGCCATGAAGTCCATGCATACCGCTTCGGCACCCTTTTTTTCTATATTAAATATCTGTGCATCCGCGGTCGTAGCATGTATAGCCCCGCTCTCATCCTCGCTTATCGTAAATCTTACGATCTCCAGCGAATTGGAGTCCGTTACCGAATAGGCTCCTTCCCCCTCCTCGGCGCAAAGTCCACAGGCATAGACGATAACTGTAGAATCCGCATTCTCAGTAGCGTAGAAGGCCTCCTTTTTGTCTTCGGTGAACCCGATAACGATAGAGGAGCCATCCTCCGCGGTGCCCTCATAGCCCCCGGTGAACTTGTCCTCGAGCTCGTAGAGGGTCATTCCATAGACTACTTCGTTTCCCTCCTCCGTAGTGCTCTTGGCCTCGCTCTCCTCCACGTCTTCCTCAGGACTTACCTCTTCGTCGTCGAAGATCTCCTCTTCGGCCTCTTCTATGAAATCCTCTTCATCATAAATATAGATATCGTCCTGCTTTTCCGCACAGCCAATGAGAGCTGCGGATAGGAGCAAAAGCAGGGCGAGGAATGCAGGTTTACATAATCTGTTATTTGTCATACCTTCTCAGGCTCCGGATAATCCACTCCGAAGGTCTCCACGGTTATACTCTCGATTACCTGATCTTCAAGGGGTTTGTCGGAAAAATCGGTCGGCACCTCCGCTATCTTATCAATAATCTCCAGGCCCTCGATCACCTTTCCGAAGGCTGCGTATTCGCCATCGAGATGGGGCGAAGTCTTGTGCATAAGGAAGAACTGTGAGCCCGCGGAATCTGGCATCATCGTCCTCGCCATGGACAACACACCCTTGGTATGCTTAAGGTTATTGGTAAAGCCGTTGGATGTAAATTCTCCTTTAATAGAGTAATCCGGGCCACCCATCCCCGTTCCCTCCGGGTCCCCGCCCTGGAGCATAAAGCCCTTTATAACACGGTGAAAGATGAGTCCGTTATAAAAGCCCTTATTGATGAGCGAAATAAAATTATTAACTGTATTCGGCGCTATTTCCGGGTAAAGCTCCGCCTTCATCACATCGCCGTGTTGCATCGTAATAGTTACTATGGGTTTTTCAGACATATATTTTCTCCTTAAGCCTCAATATCGTATTCGTTATTTTTCTTATCGTCCAGCGGCAGCATCGCGCCCCTGCGCACCCTGTAGACCATCCCATTGGTCACTCTCATGACACCAAACTCACTGTTGATGACCCTTGTGATCTTTTCCAGAAAAACTTTGTAATGATCCCCACTCATCGGCAACAGATAATCATGTGCCGAGTGCTCTGTAGAAAGAACCGCGAACCCGTTTCTGTTGTAGCGTATCCCATAAAAGGTTGCGAGCTCACTGAAGACCTCACCTGTCATATCATGGCAGACATATTCAATAAACACAGCCAATCACCTCCTTTATTAAAAGGGCTTTATCCCCGGTAATATCTGATTACTGCCCTCATGGCTACTCCGAGCCTTAAAGTATCCGGGAAAGCCGCCCGCGATTTCCGAAATAAGCTGCGCTTCTAAAGCTTCCCCTGTTCTTTTAAGTATTTTAACATACCTGTGCAACCCTCGTTAACATCTCTCCAGGTTGCATTAAAATCCCTTGTGTACCAGGGGTCGGAAACCTCCCCGGGCCTGTCGGTATAGTCCATCAGAAGCGATATCTTCCCCTCCGGATCACCTCCCAGCATACGGTTCATATAGTACAGATTTTCCTGATCCATCCCCACGAACATATCCCACTTTTCATAGTCGGAGCGCCTCAGCTGCCTCGCCGAATGCCCCGACGGATCTATCCCATGCTCCCGCAGCACCCTCTGGGCCGGCGGATATATCGGATTCCCTATCTCCTCCGTACTCGTCGCCGCCGACTCGATCCTGAACTTATCCTCAAGCCCCTGCTTCCTCACCATATCCTTCATCACATACTCCGCCATCGGCGACCTGCATATCGAGCCGTGGCAAACAAATAAAACTTTTATCGGCATTTCTTATCTCCAAAACCGCATCAAAATGTTCGAGTTTGCGCCGGTTTGCATGAGAGGGGGTGCATTTCTCGCAGAGGGGGGGTGCATTTGCACCCCCTTAGGAAGATTAACTTCCGAGATAAAAGGCTATGTCTCGACAAACTGGAATCTACAGTGCTAATTCCATCAGCCAGCAATCTACTTTTTCTCCCTCAAACATCTCATGTTT
>JAFTEI010000175.1 GCA_017453965.1 Lachnospiraceae bacterium | reverse complement strand
GTCCTCATAGCATAGGACCAGGCCGTCCACCGGCAGGTCAAAGCTCTTGTCCTCAACTCTCCTAGTCCACCTGCTGACGCAGTCCTCCAGCCCGGCGGCATCGGTCTTCTCCCGTTCCACCACAGTAAAGCCGTAGCTCTCCATCAGCGCCATCCTCTCACCCCAGGAGGAAACAGCTTCATCCGTATGTACCAGGGTAAAGGCGTTAAAGTGGACATGCCTTTCGGCCACCTTGGCCGGGTCGTCGAGATTTAACGTCCCCGCGGCCAGATTTCTCGGGTTGGCGTATTTCTCATCGTCCTCTACATAGGCATTTATCAGATCAAAATCGGAATAGGAGATCGTCGCCTCGCCGCGCACCACCAAATGTCCCTTATAAGGTATATCTGTCCTCAGGCCCTCTATGACCTTCGCCAGATAAGTGATGTTGTTGCCCTCTATGCCGTTTCCGCGGGTTACGAGGTGGGTCAGGCTCCCGTTGTCGTAGGTCGCTACCAGAGTAAGGCCGTCCAGCTTCCAGCTAAGCCAGACCTCCCTGTCTCCGGCCCATTTCTTAAGCTCCTCCACCGACTTTGTCTTGGCGAGGGACAGGGCCCTGTATTCGTGGGTGATCTTCTCCCCGCCCCGGGGCTCATAGCCCGTGTTGCCGGTGGGGCTGTCCGCGAGGACATAACCCGTCTCCTCCTCCAGAGACTTGAGCTCGTCAAAGGCGGCGTCCCACTCGAAGTTGCTCATAAGCTCCTGCGAGCCGTTATAATATTCCTCGGAAGCCCTGTTTAAAAGCTCCGTCAGTTCTTCAATCCGTTTTTGTTTATCCATTCGCTGATATCTATCTCTCTGTATTCTCCGGGTTTAAGACCGTCCAACTCAATATCCATAAATCTTATGCGCTTAAGCGAGAGCACCTCGAGTCCGAAGGCCTGGCACATCCGCCTTATCTGGCGGTTCATCCCCTCCGTAAGTATGACCCTGAAGCTCCTTTCTCCGGTCCTGGTCACAACGCAGGGGCGACTCAGTCTCCCCTCCACGAGCTCCAGCCCTCCGGCCTCCATGGCCGCAATGGCCTCATCGGTCAGGGGCGCGTCCACCACTACCTCATATTCCTTTTCATGACCGCCGGCCCCCTTCAATATCTTATTGACGAGTGACCCGTCATTGGTCATGAGGATAAGGCCCTCGCTGTCCTTATCCAGCCTCCCCACCGGATATATCCTTAGGGGATAGTTTATCCTCTCCGTGATACTGTTGTGCTCCCCACCCTGGTCCACGGTGGAGCAGACTATGCCTCTTTCCTTGTAATAGGCCAACAGGACTTTATTATTTTTAATATCAACAGGACGGGAATCAACCTCGATCAACTCTCGCCCCGTAACCTTGCAGCCCAGCTCCGCCCTATGCCCATCTATCGTTACCCTTCCGGCCCCGATCAGCCTGTCGGCCTCTCTCCTGGAACAGTAGCCGGCATCGGACAGATATTTGTTTAACCTGACCTCATCCATTGCTACAGCCCGGATACCTCCAGGGTAAGCAGCACATCCTCCAAAAGTGCCTCCGCATCCTCAAAGTCCTTTATCTCTATGGAAGCCCTGATATCCTCGAGGCTTCCGGAGATAAACGAGGAACACTCCCTGTCCTTAAGGGAATCGAGACACTTAAGACATCCTGCCGTATCGCGGCCCTTCAAGGCTCCTGCCAGGGGCTTTAAATCCTCCACTGCAAGGGCATTGCTCTCAGCGCTCTTATCCGCCTCGGGCAAATAGGGCCTGAGCTCACTTAAGATCCTCTTATATTCCTTTATCGTAGCCTCGTTTCCGCCCTTGACATATATGGCGTCTCCGCGCTTTCCCGCCAGCTCCAGCTCCCGGAATCTCTCCGAAAGCCTTATGGCTCCAATGGCCCTGGAGCTGCTCTTTAAGGCGTGCACATGCACGGCGTAGCTCTCCAGGTCCCCGTTGTCCAAAGCCTCCTCTATGGCCTTAAGCTTGTTTTCCCCATCCTCGCAATATGTCTGGATCATGGCCCATAAGACCTCTTCGTCGTCCACAAGCTTTATGGCCTCTCCGATCTCTATACCTTTAACACTGATATCTCTGATATTTCTCATTTAATACTCCGGCTTCCAGCCTATTTCCTTCAGTTTACAGTTGGCTTCCAGCTTTCTTACCAGCTCCTTCGGCACAAAAGGCTTGGTAAGCATGTCCACTACTCCCAGCTCATAGGCCTTGGTCTTGGTAAGTATGGAGGTCTCGATCACCATGAAGATCACCGGGATCTCTTTAAAGCTCTCATTTTGCTTTAAGGCCTCTACCAGGGCAAAACCGTCGGTATCGGGCATGTTTATGTCGCAAAGGATGATATCCGGAAGCTCTTCTCCCACCAGCTTCAGCGCCTCAGCCGTATTGAGCGCCAGACGCACCTCAAATTTATCCTTTAAAAGTGACTCAGCCTGTTCCAGCACAGTTTGCATATCATCTACAACCAATACTTTTCTCAAGCTCATTTCCCCCACAGCCTGGATTTTTTATTCAAAATAATACGCTATTCAGGCACTAAAATCAAGTTGTGCCGCTTTCTGTCCGCCCTGCAGATGATCTCACGTTACTGTTCACAGCCTTTCAGGCTGCGAACGTAACGGGTTTTGCCAATTAAATCGCCTTCGGCGATGGGGCAAAACCCATCGAAACCGCAACACATTGGGGCGTAACTGCGCAGTAAATGCGCAGTTCGCCAGTGAACAG